>NZ_JAZGQA010000012.1:0-45009 GCF_048593855.1 Yersinia sp. 2542 StPb PI | reverse complement strand
CTACACCCTCCGGTGTTGTCATCCTATATCGCTCTCCTTTCCCCTATGTTCTACTAACAAGTAGGAAAGTATATTGTGTTATCTATTTGATTTGTAATGATATTTAATTCATTGCAAACAGATATGAGTTAACCATTCATGGGGTGCTGAAGCGCTAACGGGTGTGGCCAATATGATAAGCTGTATGATAGTCGATAACGATAAATATCAAACACTGGGTATGGTAACTGTCGTAAAAAAAATATTTGCATCGTTAGGTTTTAAAAAAGAGATTAAATTCTATCGAAAAGCATTTTATTCAGCAGATGTGATTTTTATTGGTGTTGATGAATTCAGCTTTTTCGAAGCGCTGAAACGTTTGGATAAGGCTCCTTCTGAAGCAGATGTTTTTTTGATTTGTGATGCCAGACTGAATAGCTTTTTACAAGGTATTCCCAGATTCAGCAATGTAACCATGATTTTCAGAGAAGATTCGGTTGATACAGTAATCAACAAGATTACCTCGGTATTTAAACGAAAACTGCGCGGACTTAAAGAGAATCTGGTCGAACGTAAAGTTACTAAGGTGTTGGGGCTGGCATCATCAGAGCGGCAATATTTGACGCCAAATGAAAATATTGTGTTGAAACTATTTAATGAAGGTTTTTCAGGCGGTGATATCGCCAGAATTTTGAAGAAAAGTGAGAAGACAGTTAGCGGACAAAAACGTTCTGCTATGAAGAAGCTAGGTGCTCGTACTGACGTTGAGTTGATTAAAATGTTTATGTTCAAGTAGTTAATGAAAATAATCTGATTTTTTATTATTTCTAGCGTCAACACCAGAGGATATCAAAGGGATGTTCTTGCGTTAGCGGGCAGGGATGCCAGCATCTAACTCTCCGGGTAGACCGGACAGCCCCAAAGGCATTTGGGGCTGCTTGAGGGTGCTGATATCCCCTAGTTTCAAGAAAAATAGAATCAGTATTAAATACTCTTCAATTTAGCAACCGTACTCTCGATATCAACCTCATGTTCAGAAAACGTATAAGTTACATTCTGGAATGTCGTTATCGATAACATTTTCAATGGCACAGTTTTTTCTGAAATATCTTCTTCCTGCGGCCGGATTTTGTTCATCAGTAAATTTACTGAAAGTATAGTATTAGCCTTGTCTACCTCGGCCTGTGCAGGGACTTCTTTAGTAAAAGTATTGAATGACTTGATGCTGGTGAGTTTGATTCTCTCGTTAGCAATGAATATGTATTTACTCTCAATTGCTACTTTTACCGCAAATGCCGACAACCCTTTGGTATTGGTTGTTGGCTCAAAGGTAACCTCGGCCCCTTTTTTGATCATCTCGGGATTAGCAACTTTAATAACGTGAAAATAACGGTTATCTCCGTTCTCATCGGTGATAAAACCAAAGCCTTTATCTTCAAAAAAAGTTGTTATTCTACCGTTCATCATGCATCTCATATTAGCGTATCCAATGGCTAAGTATAATACAGGTGAATAGCGTTCAGATACAGCCTGTCAGTTCGCTGAGGCGCTTATCAGCGCCATAATGGTGAACTACAAAAGCAAAAAAATGTGGTTTTCTGTGCTAGAAACAGAGCCAAAAAACGGCGTTTTTCACTTTTTCTCTTCTTTTTGTGATCTCGGCTGTGGACAAAAAACGGTTCTATTGCTGTACTGTAGTTGACACACTATTTGTGTCCAACATTCACGTAAAGGTAAGTTTGATGTCTAAGATTAAAGGTAGCGTTAAGTGGTTCAATGAGTCCAAAGGTTTCGGCTTCATTACCCCAGAAGATGGCAGCAAGGACGTTTTCGTTCATTTCTCAGCCATCGCTAGCAATGGTTTCAAAACTCTTGCTGAAGGCCAGCGTGTAGAATTTGAAATCACGAACGGTGCCAAAGGCCCATCTGCTGCTAATGTTATCGCTATCTAAGTAGCCCATATTTGTTAAAACCCGCCTCTATAGGCGGGTTTTTTATGGGTATTACCAATAAGGTAAAAAGAGTGCTTTTGTTGAACGACACGACACAACTCGTTGTTTTACAATCAACAAAGCAGAATTGAGAGAAGTAACACACCAAGGTTAGAACAGATAGGCTTTGAGAAACATCACGGTGATGACCAGGCAAAAAATAACTGTTAGCCACTCAGCCCGTTTTTTCGGTAATCCAAACATAGTGTTATCCAGCACATCAGTCACCACCATCGGCTAACTGTTCTCTGGCAAATGATTATCCGGTTCGTAGATTAAGAAAACATTAAGACGATACCACCCGACCCGCGACTTTCTTTATCTTGCGCGTTTCCGGGCAATATAATGGACTACCCGGAAAGTTAAACTATTTATAGTTACTCGCTATTATTGCCCCGCGAAATGATTGACCAATATAAAGGCCAGCATCGTCATCGCAAGTGACCCGGCCAGATTAAGTAAAACAGTCCCCGCCGCCCATGCCAGCTTACCTTCCTGAATGAGATAAACCACTTCCACAGAGAAGGTGGAAAATGTCGTTAGACCACCACAAAAACCTGTCGTAATCAGAAGCTTCCATACGGGATCAATATGTGCAATGCGGGTAAACAGCGCTAATGTCAGACCAATGATAAAAGCACCTATCAGGTTTACCAGCAGTGTTCCCACGGGGACATGGGGTGATAAGCTGTTTAGCTTCATACTGACCAGCCAGCGAGCAACGCTGCCCACGCCACCACCAATAAATACTGCGAGTAATGTATTAAACATAAATACCTTTCATTATGGATACCCATAGTGCGGGGTAGTTGGTCATTATTAATGGGCTTTTCAGAAAGGCTTAGGCGCAATACTACGCACCTTAATGAAAAGGTTACGTAGACATCATCAGCCTTGAAGGGCGGTTATGGAGGAATGTCATCTCCAGAGCTTGCGAATCAATAATACACTGACTTTTTACATCATGAAATCTATTGGGAATAGTTTTTAACTGGCCAGCTCAATACGATTACGACCATTATCTTTTGCCTGGTACAGTGCGGAGTCAGCCGCTTTCAACCATTGCTGATAATTAATCATGTCGTGCCTGTAATCAGCAATGCCAGCACTTACTCTAAGTTGCAGCGTGGGGGCTTGCGTAAAGGCTAATTCAGCCAGTTTTTCTTGAATTCGCGTTAATACTTCGCGGGTTTGTTCGGCGGTGGTATTGGGCAAAATAGCACCGAACTCGTCGCCACCATAGCGACCGACAATATCAATGGCTCGCAGCCCTAATAATAACTCCTCAGCAAGAACCGTAATGGCTTCATCGCCGACAGCATGGCCAAAGGTGTCATTTATGGCTTTGAAGTTATCAATATCAAGTAAAATGAGTGTTGCGCCGTGCTGATAGCGCCGGCAACTGTCAAATTGATTATGTAACTGGTGTTCCCAATGTCTGCGGTTATACAAACCAGTTAACCCATCTCTTACACTAATACGTAATAGCTCTTCTTTGTTTTCGGCCAAACGCTTGGCAGTTCGATAGGTAACTAATCCGAGTAGGGAAGGGTAGATAATTATCATCGGCAAACAAGCATAAACCTGAATGGGGGAAGTTTCAGGTTCAAAGGGCAAGTTAAATATCCATGCGGTCAATAAACTACAGGAGATTTGCAAGGCTAAACCTTTGCAAAAAATGTTCTTACCCCCGGAAGCAATATTATTCATACTCATCATGGATAGAATAACAATGGATGGCAAAGCATTGAACGACATTATTGCCACCCAGACGCCACCCAACGCAGAGTCTATTTTCATGTTGATTATTTCTTGCTCAAACGGTTGTTCAGACCGCAACGCCAGCAAGAATGCAATATGTGGCCATATCAACCCATTAATAGCTAGCATCAGCCATAACCATAATGGGGAATGCTGTGTATAGAGCACTGAGCCTACACAAAACATACCTACACCTAAGCCAAATGCTCGAGGTAAATAAGTTCTTTTAGCAAAACTTAACCCTGACCGACGGGTGTTTATTCTACTTGAATAAGGCAATTGGCGGCTCCCTCTTTCTTTTTTCTTTGGGGGGATATTAACGGCAATGTCTCATCCGGAATGAGTCAAAATAAGTGATAATAGACTCTGAGTAATCATAGTTCACTAACGAAATCTGTTACATATTACTGTTGTTTTAATCGGTAATTTATTCGTAAATAGGCCATTATTTAACAATATCCAACGTCATTGGCGTTGTCGCTCGCGAGTGAATCCCACCATTCTGACTCATGTGAATGATTCAGGGCGTGAGATGTGCTCACATTGGCGCAATATCCAGTAAGAAGGATATATTCATTGTTTAATGAACAGAGCTAATCAAGAAGGTGAGTATGGAAGGTATCAGTATTACCAAATTGTTGGTAGTTGGCATATTGATTGTGTTGTTGTTTGGAACCAGCAAATTGCGCACGTTGGGCGCGGATCTGGGGGCTGCCCTGAAAGGCTTTAAAAAGGCTATGGGTAATGATGATGCACCTGCGGCGACGCCTGTTGCTGAAGCTAAAACGGCCGTTGAAACCAAAACAGCACCGCCAATTGAGCATAAGGACTGATTGCCCTCGCTCGAGATAACCGGTATTCCGGTGAAAGCGGCAGCATGAAAATTCTTTAGCTTAGCTATTATCAGCAAACTTATTATGTCTGATAACAGAAAACGGATCTCCAATGGAAATCCGTTTTTGTTTGTCTGGCATTTAAGGTGTAACTAAACATTTCATAAAATTGGCCTAAAAGTCTCATCAGGCCAATTTATTTATTTTACTTCCAACCCTTTTGCTTGCAGATCGGCATGATAAGAAGAGCGAACAAACGGGCCACAAGCAGCGTGGGTAAAGCCCATTGCCATAGCTTCTGCTTTCATTTCGTCAAACTCAGCCGGGCTGACGTAGCGCTGTACGGGTAAATGGTGGCGGCTTGGTTGCAAATATTGCCCCAGCGTCAGCATGGTTACTCCATGGCGGCGCAGATCATGCATAACCTCAACGATTTCGGCATTGGTTTCTCCCAAGCCAACCATCAAACCTGATTTAGTCGGAATATCAGGATGAGCCTCTTTAAAGCGCTCAAGTAATTTAAGCGACCACTCATAGTTAGCCCCAGGTCGCACTTGGCGATACACCCGTGGTACGTTTTCCAGATTATGGTTAAACACATCCGGTGGGGTGACAGTCAAAATATCTAACGCGCGATCCATACGGCCACGGAAGTCAGGCACCAATGTTTCAATTTTTATGGTCGGATTTTTGGCTCGAATGGCTGCGATACAATCTGCAAAATGTTGAGCGCCACCATCGCGTAAGTCATCACGGTCAACCGAGGTGATAACCACATAGCGCAATCCCATATCTTTGATTGTTTGAGCCAGCTTTTCTGGCTCATTGGCATCAGGTGTAACCGGACGACCATGGGCAACGTCACAGAATGGGCAGCGGCGGGTACAAATTGCGCCGAGGATCATAAAGGTCGCCGTTCCGTGGTTGAAGCACTCTGACAAGTTAGGGCAGGATGCCTCTTCGCAAACCGAGTGCAGACCGTTTTTACGCATTGCTGCCTTGATACCCTGAATGCGGCTGGAGTCAGCGGGTAGCTTGATTTTCATCCATTCGGGTTTACGTAACAGTTCCTGACGTTCGGTAACCACGGTTTTTATCGGGATTAACGCCATTTTATCTGCGTCGCGGTATTTTACGCCACGTTCCATCTGAATCGGTTTACTCATAATCGTACAGGTTCCAGTTCTGAATCTCTCAATTTGAGATTTTTCATTAAATTCAACGTGATATGGCTTGCGTTAAAAATTTTTTGAAAATTGTTTAAAAATTATATCATCATTACCCTATCCTATTCAGCCCCCAATTACGTGGGTTATATTAAAAGAGTCAGGGCATCCACGATTTCAATTGGCTAACTTAGGATACGTCAGATGATAAATAGTCTGCCAGTGACCATGGCTGCTGCTCCGCTTGCGGATAGCCCAATTGGCGGGTAAATTCGCGCACCAAGATTGGCTGGATATCAGCAACAGTTGTCCCTGTTTTTAAGGCACTGACTTGGGTCATTTGCATGCCAGCATAACCGCATGGGTTTATGCGTTGGAACGGCTCCAGGTCCATATCGATATTCAAGGCCAGCCCGTGAAACGAGCAACCTCTACGGATGCGTAATCCCAACGAGCATATTTTCTGCTGGCCGACATAGACACCGGGGGCATCTGGGCGGGCTTGTGAATCAATAGCAAAATGAGCCAATGTCTGAATCACGGTATTCTCAATCGCGGTAACCAATTGCCGCACACCAATTTTGGCACGCTTGAGGTCAATCATGACATACATGACTTGCTGGCCGGGGCCATGATAGGTGACCTGACCACCTCTATCGCTTTGGATAACCGGAATATCACCGGGCATCAGTACATGTTCGGCTTTCCCCGCCTGACCTTGAGTGAAAACGTGCTGATGCTCAACCAGCCAGATTTCATCTGGAGTGGCGTCAGTACGGAACTCAGTGAAATTATGCATAGCTTGAGATACGGGGGCATAGGGTTGTAGCCCTAGCTTTCGTAAAATGATCTTGTGTTGTTGCAAGCGAGGCATCATCTGGTTACAGAAATGGTGGCGTCAGTATACCAGCCCAGCGGTGTGGGGCTACTATTTTGACATTTAAAAAAGCAGGTTTGCGGTTCAACCATGGGGTTAAAAGGTAAAATAAGGCCCAGAGCGTGAATAACCGCTCCGGGCCATAATAAGGCGGGCTTGGTACAAATTAAGTATCTTGCTCGTAGGCAATATGGACTTAACTCGATGCTCCTAACTATATGGTCTTAACTATATGGTCTTAACTACAGTACCATTCGCACCAGTTCAAGGTCGGCCAGCTCTTTATACAGGATTTCCACTTGATCAATATGGGTGGCTGTAATGGTGATGGAGACGGAGTGAAAGTTGCCTTTGCTGCTCGGTTTTACCTGCGGGGTATAATCACCCGGAGCATGGCGCTGTACCACTTCTACCACCTGGTTTACCAACTGTGGTTCTGCAATGCCCATTACCTTGTAGGTAAAAGAACAAGGGAACTCAAGCAGTTCGTTCAGTTTAGTTTTCATGTGCGCTCCTGGGGTGTTGACGGACAGATTACTGCCGGATAGGTGCCAGGATAAAGAAAAAATTATCCGACCTTAAAATTATAACTCCCGCCGGGGCGGGAGTTTCAGATTATTTATAATATGGGGATAGTCTGCTGATTTTCAAGCCCGCCAACTAACCGAACCAGCGGTGGAACATCAGTTTGATGTAGTCCACCATGCGGCTAAAGAATCCGCCTTCTTTAACTTCATTCATCACCACTAATGGGCGCTGATCAATAGTTTTGCCATCTAACTGGAAGTTAATCATGCCAACAACCTGATTCTTCGCCAGTGGCGCATGAATCTCTGGGGTATTCAGTACATAGCTGGCTTTCAGGTCTTTCATACGGCCACGTGGAATAGTCAGGTAGACGTCTTTATCAACACCCAACTGCACCCGGTCACTGTCGCCGAACCAGACTGGCTCTGACGCAAACTCTTTACCCACTTTCAATGGTGCGACAGTTTCAAAGAAACGGAAGCCCCAGGTCAGTAATTTTTTACTCTCGGTTTCACGACCTTTATAGGTATGACCGCCCAGCACGGCTGAGATCAAACGCATTTGACCATCGGTAGCGGAGGCCACCAGATTGTAGCCAGCAGCATCGGTATGACCGGTTTTAATACCATCAACATTCAAACTGGTATCCCACAGTAAACCGTTACGGTTCATCTGACGGATATTGTTGAAGGTGAATTCTTTCTCTTTATAAATGGCATACTCATCCGGTACATCGCGAATCAGTGCTTGACCAATCAGCGCCATATCGCGCGCAGAGCTGTACTGGCCTTCAGCATCTAAACCGTGAACTGTTTTGAACTGGGTATTTTGCAGGCCCAGTGCTTTAACGTAGTTGTTCATCAGGTTGACGAATGAGTCCTGGCTGCCAGCAACATAATCAGCCATCGCGACACAGGCGTCATTACCGGATTGCAGATTGATACCCCGAGTCAGTTTAGAAACCGGTACACGGTCACCGGGTTTCAAAAACATCAACGAAGAGCCTTTGAATTCTGGATTGCCGGTTGCCCAGGCATCTTTCCCCACGGTAACCATATCTTCTGGCCCGATTTTGCCTGCTTTGATTGCTTGGCCGATAACATAACTGGTCATCATTTTGGTCAAGCTGGCCGGATTACGACGCGCATCAGCATTCATTTCTGCCAATACTTTGCCGGAGTTGTAATCAATCAGCACATACGCTTCGGAGTCGATCTGTGGCACGCCGGGGATCATGGTTTTCAGATTGACGTCATCAGCGTTTGCAGCAGACGCTGTGCTCATAACAATAACAGTGCTGAGCGCCAGGCTCTTGATAATGCGAGAAGTAGTTACATATTTCATGATCAGGACAACAACATCCGTGGGAGTAAGTTAAGAAAGTGCCACACTATACCATACCCTTACTTACTTAACGTTGTAGCGGCGTTAGCGGCACTCACTCATCCGAATCACATGCTCATCGGGATGCATTCATTTGCGGCCTTGCTGCAACGCCAATAAATTTGGCTATACACCTGTGTGGCGTTTATTGGTTTCACCGTAACATCCTGTTTGCACAGGGGGTTACGGTTATTTTTATCTGACAGACCTTAAATTGCTACAAGGTATGTATGTTTTAAGGCGCCGCGACCACAAATGATTGCTGCTGAGCTTCGCTCGATAGGCGCTGTTGCAGTTCTACGGCTTGTTGGCGGCTACTGAATGGCCCAAGTTGGACACGATGCACGCTACCATTGGTGTCTACTTTACCCGGTACCCCAAAACGTTGGCTCAGGCTTTGCTGCCAGGTTTGCGCCCGTTGAGCATCACTCAACGCACCGACCTGAACCACATAACCACCAGCGGTCGCAGCACCTGTTGTTGCTACTGATGAGGTCACGGGACCGGGGTTGGCAACAACCGGTGGTGTCACCGGCCCTGCACCCTGGGTGGATACAGAATCCACGGCAGGTTCTGAGCTTTCCAACACGCCAGCCGGTACCGGGGTCGATGCCCGCAGGAAGCCGCTACTTTGTGGCGCGACCGGTTGAGTGGCATCCGCACCAGACAAATTACTGTTAGCGATAGGGCGCACTGGCGCACTTACTGCGGGCGCATCCTGTTGCACTGGCGTCCCCATCCCGCTGGAGGTCAAGTCCGGGCGACTTGGTAAGGCATAACTTTGCTTGGCAATGGTGGTACCGACCATACCTGGGCCTGACAGCGAGCCATCAGGTGCGACATTGATAAAATCAATTTTCACTTTGGTGTTATTCGAAATATTCAGGCGATCAGCGGCCGCTTTGGATAAATCAATTACTCGCCCAGGGGTATACGGGCCACGGTCATTCACGCGCACTACAATCTGGCGGCCATTACTGACATTGGTGACGCGCACATAACTTGGAATAGGCAAAGTAGGGTGGGCGGCGGTCAATGCATTAGGATCGAACGTTTCGCCAGTGGCGGTTGTATTGCCGTTAGCTTCTTCGCCATACCAAGCGGCAAGACCCACCTGAGTGAAGTTTTGTGGATCTTTAATAATGCTGTAAGACTGGCCATTGGCTTTATAATCCTGATTAAAATTAGGATTAAAGGGTTCATAGCGCGGTTCTGCCCCGCCAATCTCTTCAACCGGGCCGTTGTACGTCTGTTGCACCTGTTGCTGGGGTGCCGGAGGCTGACTGGTACATGCTGATAACAGCACGCCTGCGATGCCTATCCAAAGCCATTCCTTACGCATTGCTCACCTCTATAAATTCTTCGATAACATTTTGCGATGAGTATGTATCGACATCACGATACCAAACCCGGCCATCAGAACTATCAGTGCCGAGCCTCCATAACTGACCAAAGGCAAAGGTACGCCAACCACAGGTAAAATTCCACTGACCATACCTATGTTAACAAACACATATACAAATAGTATCAGCATTAATCCTCCGACCATCACTCGGCCGAAGGTGGTTTGTGCGTGGGCGGCAATCACCAAACCACGCATAATGAGACAGAGATAAAGCGCTAATAGTACCAGCACGCCAATTAAACCTAGCTCCTCTGCCAGTACGGCAAAGATAAAATCAGTATGGCGTTCCGGTAAAAACTCCAGTTGTGACTGAGTCCCGTGTAGCCAGCCTTTCCCTGATAAGCCACCTGAGCCGATGGCGATTTTTGATTGGATAATATGATAACCGGCGCCGAGCGGATCACTTTCCGGGTCCAGCAGCATCATCACGCGGTCGCGCTGATAGCCGTGCATCAGGAAGAACCACAATATCGGGATAAATGCAGCGACCAATACGGCGGCAATAGCGATTAAACGCCAACTCATACCGGAGAGAAACAGTACGAACAGGCCAGAGGCCGCAATCAGGATAGAGGTACCCAAATCGGGCTGAGCGGCAACTAATAAGGTGGGCATAAAGATTAAAATTAGCGCAATACCGGTGTTTTTCAATGAGGGCGGACAGACGTCACGGTTCATAAAGCGAGCCACCATCAGCGGAACCGCAATTTTAGCAATTTCAGAAGGTTGGAAGCGGATAAAACCCAAGTCCAGCCAGCGCTGTGCACCTTTACTTATTTGGCCAAAGGCATCAACCAATACCAACAAAATTACGCACACGAAATAGAGGTAGGGTGCCCAGTTTTCATAGACGCGCGGCGGTATCTGCGCCATAACCAGCATGACAATCAGGCCCATTGCGATTTGGCCAACTTTGCGTTCCATCATGCCGATATCTTGCCCGCTGGCGCTCCACATCACAAAGGCGCTATAAGCCAACAGCGCCAGGATGCAAATCAAAAACGGCAGATCGATGTGCATTTTGTACCACAAAGAGCCTTTTTGTTGATTATCAGTCATGAGTTACCTTAGTCCACTTCAATTAATCTGCTTCAACACCTGGAGGCAGAGGGGCCGCATCCGGTAATTCAGTATTGTTATCACCCAACAAAATGTGGTCGAGAATTTGGCGAGTAATGGTCCCCACCGCAGGCCCGGCACCCCCATTTTCTAAAATCATGGCGACAGATACCGTTGGATTTTCGTAGGGCGCAAACGCAACCATCAATTTATGGTCGCGTAAGTGTTCTGCCACTTTATGGGCATTATAGGTTTCATAGCTATACACCTGGGCGGTACCAGATTTTGCCGCTGCTTTATAAGGTGTACCTTCAAAAAACTTACGCCCCGTTCCGTTCGGGCGGTTGGCTACACCATACATGCCATCTTTAGCAATTTCCCAATAACCGGAGTGTATATCACCAATTTGCGTGCGATCTTCTTGTTGATAGGGGACTAACTCTCCATTAATCCGGGTGCTTTGTAGCAGATGTGGCGTTTTAACCGCCCCATCATTAATCAGCGTCATTAACGCTTTTGCCATCTGGATTGGGGTGGCGGTCCAATACCCTTGGCCGATACCCACCGGAATGGTATCCCCTTGGTACCACGGTTTTTTGTGGCGTTTTTGTTTCCACTCACGGGTCGGCATCAGGCCCGCGCGCTCTTCGGATAGATCGATACCGGTATATTCACCGTAGCCGAATTTACTCATCCATGAGGACAAACGGTCAATCCCCATGTCATAGGAAACCTGATAGAAGAAGGTATCCGCCGACTCTTCCAGCGCCTTGGTGACATTCAACCGACCATGACCCCATTTTTTCCAGTCGCGAAAGCGTTTTTCTGAGCCAGGCAGTTGCCACCAGCCAGGGTCAAACAAGCTGGTATTTTTGGTGATAACACCGGCACTCAGGGCAGAAACGGCAATATAAGGTTTTACGGTAGACGCAGGGGGGTAGACACCCTGAGTGGCACGGTTAATCAGCGGGCGGTCAGGATCGTTCAACAACCCCTGATAATCTTTGCTGGAGATCCCATCGACAAATAGGTTCGGGTCATAACTTGGGTTCGATACCAAGGCTAAGATAGCGCCGGTGCGTGGGTCCGTGACCACCACTGCGGCGCGGCTGCCACTCAGCAGTTTTTCAATATAGGTTTGCAGGTGTAAATCAAGCGTCAGGTAAATATCTTTACCGGCCTGCGGCGGCTGCTCATGTAGCTGGCGGATTACCCGGCCACGGTTATTGACTTCAACTTCTTCATAACCGGTTTTGCCGTGTAATACGGATTCATAATAGCGCTCAATACCCAGCTTGCCGATATCGTGGGTTGCGGCATAGTTAGCCAGAATACCTTCTTTATCCAACCGTTCGACATCTTTATCGTTAATTTTCGATACATAACCGATAACGTGAGTCAGGGCTGAACCATAGGGATAGAAGCGGCGTTGATAGCCTTTGACTTCAATACCGGGGAAGCGGAATTGGTTAACGGCGAAACGGGCGACCTGCACCTCGGTAAGGGGGGTCTTAACGGCAATGGAGGTAAAGCGGCGTGAGCGCTTACGCTCTTTTTCAAAATTAGCGATATCCTCATCCGTCAGATCCACTATCGGGCGTAGTGCATTGAGTGTCGCGGGGAGGTCTTCGATTTTTTCCGGCATCAATTCTAATTGATAAATGGTCCGGTTCATCGCCAACGGGGTGCCGTTGCGATCAAATATCATACCGCGGCTAGGGGCGATAGGGACTAGCTTAATGCGGTTTTCATTGGAACGGGTGCGATAGTCTTCGAAACGCACTATCTGCAAATTGTACAAGTTTACGATCAATATTCCGCTTAGCAGCAGGATACCGAGGAAAGCCACAAGGGCGCGGCGGACAAACAAGGCTGATTCAGCTGAATAGTCGCGAAAAGGGTTAGGTTCTTTTTTCATCCCGCAGCTACTTCATCTTGTCCAAAACCAACACGTTACTCAAAGCCATCACTTTACTCAGGTTCATCGCCGCTTATTCCCGGTGATAAGGGTGATTGGTCGTAATACTCCAGGCGCGATAGAGGCTTTCAGCCACTAAAACACGCACTAAAGGATGGGGTAGCGTAAGCACAGAGAGCGACCAGCTCTGCTCTGCGGCAGCTTTACAGGCTGGGGCTAATCCCTCCGGCCCGCCAATCAGCAGACTGACATCACGGCCGTCCTGCTTCCAGCGTTCTAATTGCTGAGCCAATTGTGGGGTTTCCCAGGGAGTGCCTGGGATATCCAGCGTGACAATGCGGTTATTCTTGCCAACCGCCGCCAGCATCAGTTCGCCTTCTTTTTCCAAAATGCGTTTAATATCCGCATTTTTGCCCCGCTTACCGGCCGGTATTTCTACCAGCTCGAAGGGCATATCTTTGGGAAAGCGGCGCAGGTAATCCATGAAACCTGTCTGCACCCAGTCTGGCATTTTGGTGCCGACAGCCACCAGTTGCAGTTTCACCGCTTAGCTCCAGAGTTTTTCCAGTTCATACAGACGGCGGCTTTCTTCTTGCATGACATGCACAATGATTTCGCCTAAATCCACAACAACCCAGTCAGACACACCCTGGCCTTCTACGCCCAGCGGTATCATGCCTGCAACACGGGATTCCTGCACCAGATTGTCTGCCAGCGCCATAACATGGCGGGTAGAAGTCCCGGTACAGATGATCATGTAATCAGTGATGCTGGACTTACCCTGAACATCCAGAGTGATAATGTCCTGACCTTTCAAGTCATCGAGCTTGTCGATAACAAATTCTTGGAGCGCTTTACCTTGCAAAGGTTCCCCCTCGGGTGATTTCTGTCCATACCCTTCGTACTTGAAGTCGCCGGGGTGTTAGCTGCGCATACTCACTCGAATCACTCACCTGTAGTTGACCCTACATAAATAAGCTCATCGGAATTCGTTCGCTTGCTGCCTACCTGCAACGCCAAGTTCTTTGGGTATATAACGTTCTTCGGTCGTGTTTTGCGAGTGATCCGGCAAACAGTTATTGACATGAACGGTTATAATGTATCGGGTTTCCAGCGAATACCTGAAATTTAGCGGCGGAGTATAACATGGGTGAATGCGTCGCGATATAAACCCTCAGCCGCGAATCGCTTTCATACTTGAAGTCGCAGGGGTGTTCGCTACGTTCACTCACCCGAATCACTTACCTGAGTAAGCTCATCGGGATTTATTCTCTTGCTGCCTACCTGCAACTTCAATTCTTTTGGCGATATAAACCTTGTAACTCAATATATCGCTGGACAGCACGTGGCAGCAGGTCATCGCAGCTTTCACCATTATGACGCCGATGGCGAATATCGGTAGCTGAAATATTCAATAAAGGTGTATCAGCCAGATAGATTAACCCTTGTGGTTGCAGGTTTAATGCTTGCGGATCCAAGACCCGTCGCTCATCAAGCCATTGCTGTAACTCAGGTGTTTCCAGCGTTTGTGAGTAACCAGGGCGGGCGCAAACCAGCAAATGGCACACATCCAATATCGATTGCCAGCGATGCCATTTATGCAGCGACAATAATGAATCCTGCCCAATGATAAACGCTAAAGGCAGTTCAACACCACGTTCTTTACGCAGTGATTCCAGGGTATCAATGGTAAATGAGGGGGTATCGCGCAATAACTCCCGCGAGTCGACGCTGAACAGCGGGTTACCGGCTACCGCCAGTTCCACCATTTTCAGCCGTTGCTGTGCATTGGCCTCGGGTTGTGGGCGGTGAGGTGGGACATTGTTGGGTAATAAAATAATATGTTGCAGACCCACTTGTTGAGCCAATGCTTCAACCGGCGTCAAGTGGCCGTAATGAATGGGGTCAAAGGTACCGCCGAACAGGGCATGTAGGGCGCGAGTCGGGGATTTATTGGGCATCAAAAAAGCTCTCAGGTAATATTTTGCCACACATCAGCATAGATAGCGTTTCTAATTCAGGCCAAATTGACTGACCATAATCCTGTTTCAAGCGAACTTCTATCTGTGCCAGCAAATGAACGGCTTGTTGCAATTGTGGCAGCGAAAGGCGTTGCAGAGCCTGTGTCATCATGGGCCGGCGATTTTGCCACACTTTTAATTGATCAAATAGCGTGCGCAGTGGCACCTGATCCATGCGGCGCTTTAACGTTAGCAGCAAGAGCAGTTCTCGCTGTAAGGTGCGCAGCAAAATAACCGGTTCACTCTCTTCCTGCTGCAATTGTTGCAGGATATGCCAGGCGCGTTTGCTTTTGCCTGCTATTAGGGCATCGAGCCAGTGGTAAGGGGTGAAATGCGCGGCATCGTTGACCGCTTGCTCAACTTTAGGCAGCGTCAGTTTACCGTCAGGGTAGAGCAACGATAACCGTTCCAAAGCTTGTGATAGCGCCAGCAGATTGCCTTCGTAGCAGTAACAAAGCAGTTGAATGGCGGGGTCATCGACCTCCAGATTCAGGCTTTTGGCCCGTGTACTGACCCAACGTGGCAGTTGTGCCTGCTCCGGCGTTTGGCAACTGACCAATACGCCATTGCTACCGAGTGCTTTAAACCAGGCACTGTTTTCTTGTGCTTTGGTTAGTTTATTTGCGCGCAAAATCAATAAAATATCTGGATGTAACAGGCCCGATAACTTGACCAATTGTTCGTTCATTGGTGCGGTTAAACCACTGTCAGGGAAGCTCAGCGTCAATGTCTGGCGGCTGGCAAATAGACTGAGTGCCTGACAAAGACTAAAGATATTGTCCCACTCGGTATGAGTATCCAGCGCAAAACTGAAATGTTCGGTGAAATCATGCTCTATTGCTACCCGACGAATGTGGTCCTGACTTTCTTGTAACAGCAATGGCTCATTGCCGCATAACAGATAGCAAGCGCGCAGCCCCTCATGGAGCTGCGCGACAAGTTGTTCAGGATAGACTCGGATCATTGGGCCGGGGTACTGACTGCGGGTTTGCCAATATTGATTTCTTTAGTTTCTGCCATCTTGGCGGCGCCTGTTGCTGTATTATTACCAACCGGCTTGTCACCATTTTCTTGCGCATTTTTGACTTCTGCAGCATGTACGGTCAGAAGCTGACGCACTAACTGCTGAGCGGCTTGTTCACGCATTTCCTGACGGAGAACCTGAGCTTCAGCATCTTTGGCGAGCGCTGTTAACGGGTTATCGAACAATGTGCGGAAGATATTAACCCGTAATGGGTAAATATCATGGCCCGGTATCAATACCTGCGCCTGCACATGCAACACTAACTGATACTCCGCCGTTACCCCGTTGCGGAAGATTGACACGGTATCCTGATTTTCTGATGAACCAAGGATCCGCAAGGCGGGTAAGTCTTTACGCATCGGGTCATCAACAATGGTGACATTGCTTAAACGCAACTGTTGACGTACAGCTCGGGTTAACGGGCCATAAGGGTCACTACTTTCCAGCAACAGTTTTTGCAGTTCAGGTGGCACCTGAGTGGTGCCTCGCAGATTAAAGCCACAGCCAGCGGTGACCAGCACCGCTAACCCCAGCAACAATGTCAGAATACGATGTCGCACAACTCCTCCTTGTCTTAACCTACAACCAGGTTAAGCAGTTTGCCAGGGACGTAGATTACTTTACGCACAGTAACCCCATCCAGGTATTTAGCCACCAGGTGCTCTTGACCAGCGCGTTCGCGAACTTGCTGTTCAGTGGCATCGGCAGGCACAGTAATTCTGCCACGCACTTTACCATTAACCTGTACGACTACTAATTTAGAGTCTTCGACCATCGCCTGTTCATCAGCAATTGGCCATGGTGCGGTATCGATATCACCTTCACCACCGAGAGCTTGCCACAAACTGAAGCAAACGTGCGGGGTGAATGGATAAAGCATACGTACCACTGCCAGTAATGCTTCTTGCAGCAGAGCACGATCTTGCTCAGTTTCCTGAGGTGCACGGCCCAGCTTGTTCATCAACTCCATCACCGCAGCGATGGCGGTGTTGAAGGTTTGACGGCGGCCCACGTCATCAGTGACTTTGGCAATCGTTTTGTGCAGATCACGACGCAGTGATTTTTGCTCTTCTGTCAGGCTGGCAATATCCAGCGGCGCAGTTGCACCTTTGGCAGTGCTTTCAAACACCAGACGCCAGACACGTTTTAAGAAGCGGTTAGCCCCTTCAACGCCAGACTCCTGCCATTCCAACGTCATTTCTGCCGGCGATGCAAACATCATAAACAGGCGCACAGTATCGGCACCGTATTTTTCTACCATAACTTGCGGGTCGATACCGTTGTTTTTCGATTTCGACATTTTGCTCATACCGGCATACACCAGTTCATGGCCTTGCGCGTCGGTCGCTTTAACAATCCGCCCTTTCTCATCACGCTCGACAATAGCATCAGCCGGTGAAACCCAGATACGTTCACCGCTGGTACCGGTGTAGTAGAAGGCGTCAGCCAATACCATGCCTTGGCACAACAGGCGTTTGGCTGGTTCGTCGGAGTTCACCAGACCGGCATCACGCAATAGTTTGTGGAAGAAACGGAAGTACATCAGGTGCATGATGGCGTGTTCAATACCGCCTACATACTGATCAACGGGCAGCCAGTAGTTGGCGGCGGCAGGGTCCAGCATGCCTTCGTCAAATTGTGGGCAGGTGTAGCGTGCGTAATACCAAGATGATTCCATAAAGGTATCGAAAGTATCCGTTTCACGCAGGCCCGGCATCCCGTTAACGGTGGTTTTCGCCCACTCGGGATTAGCCTTGATCGGGCTGGTAATACCGTCCATTACAACATCTTCTGGCAGGATAACCGGCAGTTGGTCTTCTGGTGTTGGCACGACGGTGCCATCTTCCAATGTCACCATTGGGATAGGCGCACCCCAATAACGCTGACGTGATACACCCCAATCGCGCAGGCGATAATTCACTTTACGCTGGCCAACACCGAGAGCCACCAGTTTGTCAGCAATGGCATTAAAGCCCGCTTCATAATCCAGACCGTCGAACTCGCCGGAGTTGAACAGGGTGCCTTTTTCGGTCATGGCTTCCTGACTCAAATCAGGCTCGCTACCGTCAGCGGCTAAAATAACGGGCTTGATTGGCAGGTGGTATTTGGTGGCAAATTCCCAGTCACGGGCATCGTGGCCTGGAACCGCCATTACCGCGCCAGTACCGTAATCCATCAAGACAAAGTTAGCGGCCCAGATAGCCAGCTTCTCACCTGTCAGTGGATGGATGGCGTATAGGCCGGTCGCCATGCCTTTTTTCTCCATCGTTGCCATTTCAGCTTCGGCAACTTTGGTATTGCGACATTCAGCCACAAAATCAGCCAGCGCCGGGTTGGTGGCAGCCGCTTGCAGTGACAGTGGGTGACCGGCAGCAACCGCTACATAGGTCACACCCATAAAGGTGTCTGGGCGGGTGGTATAAACTGACAGTTTTTCTTCGCTATCTTGCACGTCGAAAACGATATCAACCCCTTCGGAGCGGCCAATCCAGTTGCGTTGCATGGTTTTCACCTGCTCCGGCCAGCTTTCCAGAGTGTCCAGATCATTAAGCAACTGATCAGCGTAATCGGTGATTTTAATAAACCACTGCGGGATCTCTTTGCGTTCAACCTTGGTATCACAACGCCAACAGCAGCCGTCAATCACCTGTTCGTTGGCTAACACGGTCATATCTTGTGGACACCAGTTAACCGCAGAGGTCTTTTTGTAGACCATGCCTTTTTCATACAACTTGGTGAAGAACCACTGTTCCCAACGGTAATAGTCAGGTTTACAGGTGGCAATCTCGCGATCCCAGTCGTAACCGAAGCCCAGTAGTTTCAACTGGTTCTTCATATATTCGATGTTGTCGTAAGTCCATGGGGCCGGTGCGGTGTTATTTTTAACTGCTGCACCTTCTGCCGGCAGGCCAAACGCATCCCAGCCAATCGGCTGTAGGACGTTCTTGCCCAGCATACGTTGGTAGCGTGAGATAACATCACCAATGGTGTAGTTACGAACGTGCCCCATATGTAGGCGTCCTGAAGGGTATGGCAGCATAGATAGGCAGTAATATTTTTCTTTGCTGGTATCTTCAGTGACTTTAAATGTTTGCTTCTCTTGCCAGTGAAGCTGTACTTGCGTTTCGATATCTTCTGGGCGGTATTGCTCTTGCATGGCGGCCAGTGGTCCTATAGTGAAAAACAGCTACGCCTGTAGCATCATCTGTTTCATATCATAAAGAGAGATCCGCATAGCATAGCTGATAAGCGGCAGGCGCAACAACACTCAGCATCCCGCAGAACGGTTTTTCTGCGCGGTGAATGGCAGAAATCATCAAAGTGAGGGAGTAACAACCTTATGATGACGTGACTTCAGTCATTTACGGCTAAAATAATAAACGTTAGCTTTAATATCAGAGTAAGTACCAGCAGACAACAGCAGCGGGGCAACCATAAGCAGGCGAGAGATTGGCTCTATCACTATTTTCTTTGTAACAACCTTTGCTGTACCACAATCGCGGATCGAGGAGACAGTATGAACAAGGTAGCTCAATATTATCGTGAGTTGGTGGCATCACTGACTGAACGCTTGAAAAATGGTGAACGTGATATCGATAAGCTGGTGGAAAGCGCCGAGCAGCGGTTAGACGCAGTAGAAGAGTTGAGCCGCAGTGAGGTTGAGCAAATCATTCAGGCGGTGCGCCGCGATCTGGAGGAGTTTGCCCGTAGTTATGAAGAGAGTAAGGACGAATTCACTGACAGTGTATTTATGCGGGTGATTAAAGAGAGCCTGTGGCAGGAGCTGGCGGATATCACTGACAAAACACAGCTAGAGTGGCGTGAAGTGTTTAAAGATGTCAGCCACCATGGGGTGTATCACAGTGGTGAGGTGGTTGGATTAGGGAATCTGGTGTGTGAAAAGTGCCACCATCACCTGGCTTTCTATACCCCTGAAGTGTTGCCGCTCTGCCCTAAGTGTGGGCATGATCAATTTAACCGCCGGCCATTCCAGCCCTAACATTAATTTGGGCTAAAAAGAGACACTCCGCAGTGGCGGAGTGTCATTCGATTATTCGCTGTAGCGGGCAACCCGTTCAACCAGCAAATCAATAAATCCTTTCCTGTCGATACCCATCAACACTTCTGCATTAGGCACATTATCTGTGAGCTGATAATAATCGACCACCGTCATGCCTTGGGTGTATTCACCACGCGTTTCGATGCCGACCCAGCGTTCAATGCTAGTGAATAACTCGGGGGCTAATAACCAGGCAATGGTGCAAGGGTCATGTAGCGGGGCACCTTGAAAACCCCAGCGTTCCTGGCGGTGATACAGCATGAAGAAGTCCAGTAAGCCTGCTACCACGTCGGCGACCGGATTATTCAACTGACGAATGCGATCGATATCTTCATCCATCACTTGTGCCTGATGGGTCACATCCAACCCGGCCATAGTAATCGGAATACCTGATTTAAATACCCGAACAGCGGCCTCAGGGTCGACAAAAATATTAAATTCAGCAGCGGCGGTCCAGTTTCCTAGCATCACGGCCCCCCCCATGATGACGATACGCTCTATTTTGGCCGTCAGAGCGCCATGACCGGCCAGCAGCAAGGCAATGTTAGTCAATGGGCCTGTCGCCACAAGGGTCACCGGATGAGGGCTGGCACGCAATATTCTCGCCATTAGCTCCACCGCATTGTCAGTTTGCGGGGCAAAATCTGGATCCGGTAATGAGGGGCCATCTAACCCGCTTTCACCGTGAACATTGTCGGCAATAATCAATTCGCGCAGTAATGGTTTGAGTGCGCCGCCTGCCACCGGAATATCCTGACGCTTGAGCAGTGTCAGAATGCGCAGGGCATTACGCAAAGTTTTGTCGGGAGTTTGGTTACCGGCGCAAGTGGTAACCGCTGCTACGTTGAGTTCGGGGGAGGCCAACGCCAGAATCAATGCAATAGCATCGTCATGGCCGGGATCGCAATCAATGATAATAGAGCGGGGCATCACTTTTCCTCTTGTTAGTCACAGTGTTAACCAGAGGATGCGCACAAAAAAACGGATAAGCAATCACGCAGGGCGTAAAAAGAGAACAGGCGCAAATTCCTCCCCTACGGATGCAGGGGAGGCAATATGATTAATGCAGGATTTTTGCCAGGAAGTCTTTGGCGCGATCTGATTTAGGATTATTAAAGAAATCATCTTTGTTGCTGTCTTCGACGATTTTCCCTTCATCCATAAAAATAACGCGGTTAGCCACTTTGCGGGCGAAGCCCATTTCGTGGGTAACTACCATCATGGTCATCCCTTCCAATGCCAGTTTGACCATCACGTCCAACACTTCGTTGATCATTTCCGGGTCAAGTGCGGAGGTGGGTTCATCAAACAGCATGGCAATGGGGTCCATGCAGAGTGCACGGGCAATTGCCACGCGCTGCTGCTGGCCACCCGATAACTGAGAAGGAAATTTATCTGCATGGGTAGAAAGGCCCACGCGATCTAACAGTTTCAACCCCTTTTCACGCGCTTCTGCTTTATCACGTTTGAGTACTTTGATTTGCGCCAGCGTCAGATTTTCAATGATAGACAGGTGTGGGAACAGCTCGAAATGTTGGAACACCATGCCCACTTTGGAACGCAGTTGGGCCAGATTGGTACCTTTATCATTCACACCAATACCATTAACTGTAATGCTGCCTTTTTGAATAGGTTCCAGCCCATTAACAGTTTTGATTAAGGTTGATTTGCCTGAGCCTGAAGGACCACAGACCACCACAACCTCACCTTTTTTAACTTCGGTGGTGCAGTCAGCCAGCACCTGAAAGTGGCCGTACCACTTAGAAACATTTTTCAGGGAAATCATCAAACAGTCCTTTTCTTCAAATAGTTAACCAGCATCGACGCGGCAATGCTGATAACGAAATAAACCAAACCGGCAAACAGCACCATTTCGACCTGAGTACCGTCCCGCTCGCCAATGGTGGTGGCGGTGCGGAAGAAATCGGCCAGGCTAAGGACATACACCAGTGAAGTATCCTGAAATAACACTATCCCCTGAGTTAACAGGAGCGGCACCATTGCGCGGAAAGCCTGGGGCAGGATAACCAGCCGCATTGACTGCCCATGGGTCATGCCCAATGCCAGCGCAGCAGAGGATTGCCCACGGGAAATACTCATGATCCCGGCGCGGATAATTTCCGAGTAATAGGCCGCTTCAAACAGCGAAAAGGCTACCATGGCTGAGATTAACCGAATATCAGTTTTTGGTGATAAGCCCAGCACATTTTGTAATAAGCTCGGGACAACCAAATAAAACCACAGCAGCACCATCACCAACGGAATAGAGCGGAACACGTTGACATAGGCAGTTGCAAACCAACTGATGGCTTTAATCGGCGACAAGCGCATGACCGCCAGAACTGTCCCCCAGATAATGCCAAATACGATAGCGGTAATGGTTATCTTGGCGGTGACCACTAACCCTTGCAGCAGATAGGGCATGCTGGGGGCGATAGAACTCCAATCAAATTCGTACATTATTTACTCCCCAGATTGCCGGGTAACTGCACTTTCTTCTCAACTAATCGCATCAACAGCATGATCACGGCGTTGATCAGTACATAACCAAGAGTGATGGCGGTGAAGGACTCATAGGCGTGAGCTGAATAATCCAGCAATTTACCTGCTTGAGCGGCCATATCGACCAATCCGATTGTTGAAGCAATGGCGGAGTTTTTTACCAGGTTGAGCATTTCTGAGGTCATCGGGGGAATGATCACCCGATAAGCATTGGGCAGTAACACATAGCGATAGGTTTGTGGCAGGGTCAACCCCATAGCCAAACCCGCTGCTTTCTGGCCTCGAGGCAGTGACTGAATCCCGGCACGGACTTGTTCACAAACACGTGCTGCGGTAAATAAGCCAAGGCAAAGCATCGATGAAAGAAAGAACTGTATATTCGGGTCAAGTTCACTTTTAAACCACATGCCAATATCAACTGGCAACAGTTCAGGTACCACCAGATACCAGGTAAAGAATTGCACAATCAAGGGTACGTTACGAAACAGCTCAACGTAGCAGGTCCCAATCCCTGACAGGACTCGATTGGGCACGGTTCTTAAAATACCAAACAGTGAACCGACAAAAAACGCGATCACCCAGGCGCACAGTGATAAAGCGACGGTGACTTGAAAGCCGGACCAGATCCAGCCGAGGTAGGTGGTATTGCCGAAGGGGGCAGGTTGCAAGAAGATGCCCCAGTTCCAGTCTATTGACATAACAAACTCCCTTAAAAGGATGGATAAGCCATCCTGATGACTGATGATTTAATGCGTGGCGACCTTGAGGACTCACAAAAAAATGCGGAGTGGGGAACGGCCACCCCGCATTCATTTCCTGTATCCCAATCGGCCCATCATCAATCGAATCGAGCAGGCAACCGCCCGCCCTGATTATTATTGTTAGTTCAATGCTTTATCGTTAGGTGCTTTGAACAGCGCCTTCATTTCATCAGACAGTGAGAAATTCAGGTTAAGATTTTTAGGTGGAATTGGGTTTTTGAACCAGCGATCGAATGATTTTTCAGCCACACCAGAAGTTTGTGCACTGGCAATGGTTTCATCCAATAAGGCTTTAAAGGCCGGATCATTTTTGCGCAACATACAGCCGTAAGCTTCCTGAGACTGCGGAGTACCGACGATATCCCATTGGTCTGGTTTCTTGGCTTTGGCTCGCTCACCGGCTAGCAGAGCATCATCCATCATAAAGGCCACTGCGCGGCCACTTTCCAAGGTGCGGAAAGAGTCACCGTGGTCTTTGGCGCTGATGATGCGCATATCCATTTTGTCTTTTTCATTTAGCTTATTCAGCAGGACTTCAGATGTAGTACCTGAAGTTACAACCACTGCTTTACCGGCCAAATCTTTGAAATCTTTAACTTCAGACCCTTTTTTGGTCAGTAAACGGGTACCGACGACAAAAATGGTATTACTGAACGCCGCTTGTTGCTGACGCTCCAGATTATTGGTGGTGGAACCACACTCAAAGTCAAAGGTGCCGTTTTGCAGTAGTGGAATACGGTTCTGCGAGGTGATTGGGATCAGTTTGACCTGTAAGTCTGGAGCATTAAGTTTTTTCTTAACTGCATCAATGATCAGATTAGAATAATCTTGTGCGTAACCAACAACTTTCTGCTGATTATCGTAATAAGAGAAGGGAACGGAAGATTCACGGTGACCCACTACGATAACGCCACTGTCTTTAATCTTTTTCAGAGTATCAGCCTGGGCTTCAGCTTTCGCTGCGGGTTGTGCTGCCGCTTCTTCTGCTTGGGCTACGCCACTTGCCATCCCAGCTAACAGTAGCGCTAACGCCAATTTACGCATATGCATGGTCCAACTCCTTTGCTGTTGTTTTATTACTTGATGTTGTGATGCTAAAAATACGTTGTTGCTAAATCTCGTCAGGCGAGAAATCGTTTTGTTTCGTTTCAGCGGTACAACCACCGATGTTTTGTTGGCCGGTACGTGGTTTTCGCTGTTACTTGTATCAGATTATCTTTAAAAAATAGCCAAATGTTATGCGAATGATGAATAAATGTTTGTTTTTTGGGACGCAAATCGCACCAAATAGAGGCAATAAAACAGCAATGCACTTCTATGGTGCGGGCTATGCCCTATAAACGAGCGTGTAAATAATCGTGATCCCGCATTTGAAACGCTGTGTTCCCTACTTGTTGCGGTAATCCCCGACCACGGCTAAAAGATTGGCGGGCATTGGCCGAGAGTTAACACATAATGGTTAGAAACAATGCAAGGTCTGTGCCAGTCGCGGCGAAGAGATGAGGATAATAGCTCTACAAATTGAGAGCTATAGAATACCCACGGGGAGTTGTGGGTATTAATCAGCCGCCAAACAGCGGCTTTACTGCCAGTTAGCCTAATTGCTGGTTGTTGATAGCCAAATGGGCCTTAAACACATCCAATGCTGTCGGAATGGTCTCTTTTGCGGCGTGTTTTTCTGGATTCCACAGCTTGGCAAAGGTAATCGCGCGGCCACAATGAATAAACACTTCATCAACCTCGATCACTAACACACTGCGGGCGGGGTGGCCATTTTGGCTAAAGCGCTCACACAGTTCAGGATCGACCGAAATCTTAGCCCGGCCATTCACCCGAAAACCTTCGTCCCAGTTGGGGATCAGGAACAAGATACCGATAGCGGGGTTATGCAGCAGGTTGCGGATACCATCCAGGCGGTTGTTCCCCGGGCGGTCTGGTAGCATCAGGGTTTTACTGTCCTGTACATGGATAAAACCCGGTTCCCCACCTTTGGGTGAGCAGTCGATCCCATTGGCGCCGAGGGTACCCAGTACGGCGAAGGGGGCTGCCGCGATGAGTTTTTTAGCATAATCATCAATGTGATCTATTTGTTTCTTCAACACGGTTTCAAAGGGGGCGGCGTAGTGCTCGCTGAGTTGTGCTTCGCTGGTGAGGATAAATTCAGGCTTCAGTGACATAAGGCTCTCAAGATTAACGGGCATGCAGATAACATGCCCACATATTATGTTATTTGTTATCAGAACGATTACGGATCGCGCGGTACAGCGTGAGGGCGCCAAGCACCAGCGTGATAATCCACATCGGCCATGAACCCAAACGGGCATAGGGGGTGACGCCCGTTGTTGGTGTAACTTTGGCCTCTAACACCTGTTGGGTAAATTGCGGGATCTGGGCGAGCACTTCACCGCTCGGGCCAACCACCGCAGTGATACCGTTATTGGTACTACGCAGCAGAGGGCGACCCAATTCAAGCGCGCGCATCCGTGCCATCTGGAAATGTTGCCATGGCCCAATTGAGTGGCCGAACCAGGCATCATTCGAGACGGTCAGCAGGAAATTAGTATCAGGATTGAAATTATCCCGTACCTGCTGGCCTAACACGATTTCATAACAAATAGCCGCAGTCAGGTTATATCCTGCCACCTTGAGCGATGGTTGCACATAACTGCCACGGCTGAACGTTGACATCGGTAGGTCAAACAGCGGTGCCAGCGGACGCAGTAAGGATTCTAGCGGCACAAATTCACCAAATGGGACCAGATGGTGTTTGCTGTAACGGTTTCGGCTCGGATATTGATACGGTTCTTTATCGCCTAAGACGATGACGCTATTAAAGAAATGATACCCCTGACCTTCAGGCCGGCGCTGGGCATCGACAATCCCTGTGATCAAGCTGCTATGATTGGCTCGCATCAGATCATCAACCATTGTCAGGAAGCCGGTTTGATCGGTTTCAATATCAGGAATGGCAGATTCCGGCCAGATGATGATCGGCGCTTTGCCCATAAATGGGCGAGTTTCATCCAGATAGACTTGCAGGGTCGAAAGCAGGACTTTAGGGTCCCACTTCATGGACTGAGCAATGTTACCTTGCACCATGGCGATATTGACAGCGCGTTCAGGCTCTGGCGTGAACCAATGCACTTGGCGCAGTGGCCATGGTAACAATAACAGTGCCATCGCCACTATTGCCGCAGTCACCCGGCGCTGATAGCAGGCGTAGGCCAGTAATCCACTGATTGCCATCAGTACAAAGGTGATGCCATCAACCCCGAGTATTGGGGCAATCCCACGCAGCGGGCCATTAATCTGGCTGTAGCCAAATTGCAGCCACGGGAAGCCGGTCAACACCCAGCCGCGTAAGAATTCTGTCAGTTGCCATACAACCGGTGCGGCAATCGCTAGCCGCCACCATGTCGCTTTTGGGCAGAGACGCGCTAACACACCGGCAAATAGCAGGGTGTAGAGCGATAGGTAGGCCGCCAGTAGTACCACCAGGAAAATATTGATTGCCGTTGGCATTCCGCCGAACTCGGAAATACTGACATAGACCCAGTTAATACCGCTACCGAATAGCCCCATTCCCCAACAAAAGCCAATAAAGGCGGACTGTCGGGTATTACGGTTCAGGGTTAGACTGAGTAAGCCAAACAGTGAAACAATGGCTGCCGGCCAGTAATCAAACGGTGAATAGGCCAGCGTACCGCAGGCACCAAAAAATAGCGCCAGTAGGGCGCGAACCCACTGGCGTTGAAGATATGAAGCAATAGGCATCAAGGATTTATTCTTCCAGTTTGGGTTGCGGAGCATCATCCGGGATTTTTACATGAACCTGAATGATACGTCGGCTATCCGCCATGGCAACTTTAAATAAGTAACCTTCAATTTCAATGGTTTCACCCCGGGCAGGTAAATGGCCAAATGCCTGCATTACCAAGCCACCAATGGTGTCAACCTCATCGTCGCTGAAATGGGTATTGAACACTTCATTGAAATCTTCAATTTGCGTCAGCGCACGAATGGTATAGGTATGCTTGCTGAGTTGACGCACATCTCTGTCTTCTTCATCGTCATACTCATCTTCTATTTCGCCAACGATCAGCTCAAGAATATCTTCAATGGTCACCAGCCCTGAAACGCCACCAAACTCATCAATGACAATGGCCATGTGGTAGCGCTGGGAACGGAACTCCTTCAGCATCCGATCGACACGCTTACTTTCTGGCACTACAACCGCCGTCCGTAACACTTTATCAATACTAAATGGCTCGGAGTCGGTGCGCATAAACGGCAACAAATCCTTGGCCATCAGGATACCTTCGATGTGATCTTTATCTTCGCTAATCACCGGAAAGCGGGAGTGAGCAGATTCAATAATCACATCCAAACACTCATCCAGCGTTTGGTTACGCTTTAATGTGACCATTTGAGAACGGGGGATCATGATGTCCCGCACGCGCTGCTCGGCAATATCCATCACGCCTTCCAGCATGTCACGGGTATCGGGATCGATCAGATCGTTTTGTTCAGAATCACGGATAAGCTCTACCAAATCACCACGGTTTTTAGGTTCACCGTGAAATAACTGGTTAAGGATAAGAGTAAAGAACCCTTTCTTGGGACTGGGGCTATCGTTGTTTTGTGAGTGGTCGTCGCTCATGGCGTTTTAGTTAAGTTTACTCATGTTATACCCTTGTATCTGATGCCGTAGGGGCTAGCGAGGTTTGCTTGCCGCCTACCTGCAATTCCAATAACGTTGGGTAAAGATTATATTTTATCGGCAGCAGTAGACTCACACCGCCGACAGTTTTCCCCGACTAACAGGGCATTATAACACCCGATATGATGGGTTTATTCGGGGTCTTTCTCCGAAATGTACGGATCTGGATAACCCAGACTTTGCATAATTTCAGTTTCGATTGACTCCATTTCTTCTGCTTCATCGTCCACGATGTGGTCATACCCTAGCAGATGGAGACTGCCGTGAACAACCATATGCGCCCAATGAGCTAATAGTGCTTTTTCTTGCTCGATAGCTTCTTGTTCAACCACCTGACGGCAAATGATTAAATCACCCAATAGTGGCAGTTCAATTTCAGGTGGGGCCTCAAAAGGAAAAGACAAGACATTGGTCGGTTTATCTTTACCGCGATAGGTTAGATTCAGCTCATGGCTTTCAGCTTCATCAACCAACCGAATGGTCACTTCTGCCACGTCTTGAAACTGCGGTAATACCGCCTCCAGCCAACGCTGAAAGTCAGCTTCGGCAGGTAAACCCTGGCTATCGGCGCAGGCAATTTGTAAATCGAGTATAACTTGGCTCACGGAGCCTCCTGCTCAGACGGGGTATGGTTTTCCCGCTTACGTTGTTCGGCAATAGTCTCTTTGCGTTTTTGTTCCGCCGCTTCCCAGGCCTCATAGGCAATAACCACACGGGCCACCACGGGGTGACGCACTACATCTTCGCTATGGAAGAAGTTAAAGCTCAGCTCTTCTACCTCAGACAGCACTTCAATGGCATGACTTAAGCCAGATTTTTGGTGGCGCGGTAAGTCGGTTTGCGTCACATCACCGGTAATAACTGCCTTGGAGTTAAAGCCCATACGGGTGAGAAACATCTTCATCTGTTCGATGGTGGTGTTCTGGCTCTCATCCAGAATGATAAAGGCATCATTGAGTGTCCGGCCCCGCATATACGCCAGCGGAGCCACTTCAATCACGTTACGTTCGATCAATTTTTCAACGCGCTCAAAGCCAAGCATTTCAAACAGTGCATCATAAAGTGGGCGCAGGTATGGATCGACTTTCTGACTCAGGTCCCCGGGCAGGAAACCCAATTTTTCGCCCGCTTCAACGGCCGGGCGGGTCAGTAAGATACGGCGCACATTCTGGCGTTCCAGAGCATCAACTGCCGCGGCTACCGCCAGATAGGTTTTACCGGTCCCGGCAGGACCAATCCCAAAGGTAATATCGTGATCAAGAATATTGGCGATGTATTGCGCCTGATTGGGGGTACGCGGTTTAACCATGCCGCGCTTGGTACGGATATTCACGGCTTTTCCGTAATCGGGCACGCTCTGTGCCGTTTGCTCCAATACATGACTCTCTTTCACCGCAAGGTGGATATCTTCCGGGGATATCTCTGGGGTAACACCCCGAATGGGGGCGGTGTCAACATACAGATGGCGCAGGATATCTGCCGCTGCAACAACGCAGATATTCTTACCGACTAACTTGAAACGGTTGTCTCGGCGATTAATTTCAATACCTAACCGGCGCTCCAACTGCTTGATGTTGTCATCAAAAGGGCCGCACAGACTCAACAAACGCTGATTGTCGGTGGGCTCTAGCAAGATTTCTTGTGTCACTACGTGCAAACTATTTCTCTGAGTCACTGTGTTCCTCTGGATATATCATTCACGGATATTATTTGTCTGATACCCGATTATACCTTTCGTACTGGAAATGGCCTTGGGCATATAACGTCAATCATACATGTCATTTAAGAATTATTCATGGTGCATGGTGCTGACGCAAGTTTACTTATCAATCCGTGCTTTCACGCTCTATTCAAGTAGCGACCCTCTGGAGGTGCAACTTAAAAAGTACGAATCTGCGCAGCAGCCCACTAAAATAAAACAGGCACTGACAATGCAGCGCCTGCTAATGCGAGTCAACTCGAACAACTATGGTCAGGGTTGATACTGCCCCACGCCAATCTCATTTTCTTTTCGGGTCCGCGCAATGAACCGATTGTGGCGATTCATGAACCCGTAGCGCCATCTGGTCTTCGGTTCGCTGCAAAATACCGCGCAGTGAACTGGCATAAACGTCTACAATTTCGACATCAACGAATTTGCCAATCATCTCTGGTGTACCTTCAAAATTCACCACCCGGTTATTTTCGGTACGCCCAGCCAGCTCCATCGCACTTTTACGGGAGGGGCCTTCTACCAGAATACGTTGCACACTGCCAACCATCTCGCGGCTGATTTCCATGGCCTGCTGAGTGATACGCTGTTGCAAAATATGCAGTCGCTGTTTTTTCTCCTCTTCACTGACATCGTCTGGTAGCTCTGCCGCGGGTGTGCCAGGGCGTGGAGAGTAAATAAAGCTGTAACTGGTATCGAAATGAATCTCCGCGACCAGCTTGATGGTTTGTGCAAAATCCTGCTGAGTTTCACCAGGGAAACCGATAATAAAATCGGAACTTATCTGGATATCTGGCCGCGCCTGCTGCAGTTTGCGGATGATAGCTTTGTACTCCAGTGCGGTGTGGGCGCGTTTCATCATGGTTAAAATTCGGTCGGAACCACTTTGCACTGGCAGATGCAGAAAACTCACCAGTTCTGGCGTATCGCGATAAACATCGATGATATCGTCGGTAAACTCAATCGGATGGCTGGTGGTAAAGCGAATGCGATCGATACCGTCAATGGCGGCAACCAGTCGCAATAACTCGGCAAAACTACAGATATCGCCGTCATAGGTGGCACCGCGATAGGCATTGACATTCTGGCCGAGCAGATTCACTTCCCGCACCCCTTGGGACGCTAACTGTGCAATTTCAAACAGAATATCGTCACTTGGGCGGCTGATCTCTTCGCCACGAGTGTAAGGCACCACGCAGAAGGTACAATATTTATTGCATCCTTCCATGATAGACACGAACGCGGTCGGGCCTTCAGCACGCGGCTCTGGCAGCCGATCAAACTTTTCAATCTCAGGGAAGCTGATATCTACCACCGGACTGTGCGTGCCTTGGACGTGGTTAATCATTTCTGGCAGGCGATGCAGGGTTTGCGGCCCGAAAATGACATCAACACAGGGCGCGCGTTGGCGCAGATGTTCGCCTTCCTGTGATGCTACACATCCACCGACACCAATAATCAGATTGGGATTCTTTTCTTTCAGGAGCTTCCAATGGCCCAGCAGGCTGAACACTTTTTCTTGTGCTTTTTCGCGAATTGAACAGGTATTCAGTAGCAGTAAATCGGCTTCTTCCGGGATCTCTGTCAACTGGTAGCCATGGGTGCTGGCCAGCAAATCTGCCATTTTAGATGAATCATATTCATTCATCTGGCAGCCCCAGGTTTTAATATGCAGTTTTTTCGTCATGGCTTATCTACCATCAAAAATTCATCATAAATGTCACATCGCGCGGTGCGGTGATCCATGTGTTCGCCAGGCGCAAAGGCTCACTAGTTGCGGGGTATTGTAGTCATTTGCAGTTGCGATGACCACCGCAGTTCGGCTTAGTTATTCTGTGGGGTGATGAAAAATCCGGTACACTGAGGGCAGATAAAGTATGGATGTTATTTTAACTTTTAAAGAATGGCCAAAATGAATAAATCGCAACCAAATTATGATGTTGTGGTGGTGGGGGGCGGTATGGTCGGTGCTGCTGCCGCGCTTGGGCTGGCACAAACAGGCTGGTCAGTCGCGTTACTCGAGCATGAAGCACCCACCCCGTTTGATGCCAGCAGTGCCCCCGATTTACGGGTTTCCGCTATCGGCTGCACTTCGGTATCGTTGCTGAAACAGCTCGGTGTCTGGCCGCAGGTACAGCAGATGCGTTATGCACCTTATCGTCGGTTGGAGACCTGGGAGCAGCCCGGTTCACAGGTGGTGTTTGATGCCGCCTCGCTCTCTTTGCCTGAGCTGGGGTTTATGGTTGAGAACCGGATTTTGCAGTTGGCATTATGGCAACAGATAGCGGAGTGCCCCAATTTAACGTTGCTGTGCCCGTCACGGCTGCAAACTATGGTTAGAGTAGATGAGTGCTGGCAAATCACGTTAGACGCTCAGCAACAGATACAGGGCCGTTTAGTGATAGGTGCTGATGGTGCCAACTCTCTGGTACGACGGTTAGCCGGTATCGGCACCAATGGCTGGCAGTATCGCCAGTCTTGCATGTTAATTACGGTAGAGACGGATACAGCTCAGCAAGACACCACCTGGCAGCAGTTTTTCCCAACGGGGCCGCGTGCTTTCTTACCGCTATTTGGCCAGTGGGCATCATTGGTGTGGTACGACAGCCCGCAGCGTATTCGTCAGCTTCAGGCGCTGCCGATGGCACAGTTGAATCAGGAAATTGCCAAGGCTTTCCCATCACGTTTGGGGGCTGTCAAAGCGATTGCTGCTGGCTCTTTCCCGCTAGTGCGTCGCCATGCACAACGTTATGTACAGCCGGGATTGGTCTTACTCGGGGATGCAGCCCATACCATTAATCCACTGGCCGGGCAGGGGGTGAATCTGGGATATCGCGATGTCGATGCGCTGTTGGAGGTGCTAAATCAAGCGCGTGAACGGGCAGAACCGTGGCACAGCGAGCGGGTATTACTGCGTTATCAACGCCGCCGCCGCACTGATAATCTGATTATGCAAAGTGGTATGGATGTGTTTTACACCACATTCAGCAATGATCTGCCACCGGTGAAATTCGTACGGAATCTGGCGTTGATAGCCGCTCAGCGTGCGGGCAAATTGAAAGAACATGCGTTGAGATATGCATTGGGGCTGTAGGGGGGATCTGTTTTTTTTGAGTTCAATAGTTAATACTTAGGACAGTTCGGAGCTGGTTTCGGTTGAAATTCGATCTGTTCTCTTTGCGGGCTTTGTCGCCTCAACCAACCATCAATCGAAACCTAATCCAACCTGGACTTGAGACATCGGACTCAATAAGAGGGAATATAGTGAAATCCCAGAATGCAAAAAGCTCGCCGAAGCGAGCTTTTCTAAATTTGGCTGGGGTACGAGGATTCGAACCTCGGAATGCTGGAATCAGAATCCAGTGCCTTACCGCTTGGCGATACCCCAAAAGATGGTGGCTACGACGGGAATCGAACCTGTGACCCCAGCATTATGAGTGCTGTGCTCTAACCAGCTGAGCTACGTAGCCATCTTTAAATCTTTAATCTTGAGAAGTTGTATGGCTGGGATACCAGGATTCGAACCTGGGAATGCCAGGATCAAAACCTGGTGCCTTACCGCTTGGCGATATCCCAACTGAAATACAATTCTTTTTTATATGACAACTCTCTTGCCTTACAGCTATCCATCCAAAAAAAAAGATGGCTGGGATACCAGGATTCGAACCTGGGAATGCCAGGATCAAAACCTGGTGCCTTACCGCTTGGCGATATCCCATCCGCTGTGACAAACCGATGAACGAATAATGGTGCGGGAGGCGAGACTTGAACTCGCACACCTTGCGGCGCTAGAACCTAAATCTAGTGCGTCTACCAATTTCGCCACTCCCGCAAAAAGATGGTGGCTACGACGGGAATCGAACCTGTGACCCCAGCATTATGAGTGCTGTGCTCTAACCAGCTGAGCTACGTAGCCATCTTTTTCCGCATTACCTTCATCGGCGTTGCGGGGCGCATTATGCGTATATGGCCGAATTGCGTCAACTAATTTTTTCCCAAAAAAGCGCTGAAAGGGTTCGTTTGTGTGGCTTGTGAACAGTCTGGTGATTAAAGCAGCACTTATGGTGATTAATTGTTGAATTTGCCAGCAAAAAACAAGGCTACCCTAGGGCAGCCTTGAGATTGGACAGTCAATATAGGCAGACCATCACATTCAATTATTTATAAGCGTCCTGATGCACGCCAACCGCACGTCCGGAAGGGTCATCCATACTTTTGAATGATTCATCCCACTCGATGGCTTTTGCTGATGAACAGGCGACTGATGGGCCACCAGGGACACATTCAGCGGCACTTGGCAGCGGGAACAGCTCTTCAAAAATTTCGCGATACAAGTAACCTTCTTTTGACGATGGCGTGTTGTATGGGAAACGGAAGTGGGCAGTTTCCATCTGTTGATCAGTGACTTGCTCTGCGGCTTTCTCTTTTAGTGTGTCAATCCAGCTATAGCCGACACCATCAGAGAATTGTTCTTTCTGACGCCATGCAACGCTGTGTGGTAGGTAAGATTCAAAACATTCACGCAGGACATGTTTTTCCATTTTGCCATTACCACACATTTTGTCCTGCGGATTGATACGCATCGCAACATCGAGGAAGTTCTTATCCAGGAAGGGGACGCGGGCCTCAACACCCCAGGCAGACATCGCTTTGTTGGCACGCGCACAGTCATACATGTGCAGGGCCAGCAATTTACGCACAGTCTCTTCATGCAATTCTTTCGCATTTGGTGCTTTGTGGAAGTAGAGGTAGCCGCCGAACACTTCGTCAGACCCTTCGCCAGATAGCACCATCTTGATCCCCATCGCTTTGATTTTACGCGACATCAGATACATTGGTGTTGAGGCGCGGATGGTGGTGACATCATAGGTTTCAATGTGATAAATCACATCACGGATAGCATCCAAACCTTCTTGCACGGTGAAATGAATTTCATGGTGCACGGTACCTAAATGGTTGGCGACTTCTTTCGCAGCACGTAAATCCGGTGAGCCAATCAGACCTACTGCAAAGGAGTGCAGTTGTGGCCACCAGGCTTCACTGCGCTCATCGTCTTCGACACGACGGGCGGCAAATTTTTTGGTGATAGCAGAGATAACGGAAGAGTCCAGACCGCCGGACAGCAATACACCGTAAGGCACGTCAGACATCAAGTGGCTTTTTACCGCTTCTTCTAACGCGTTAGCCAACTGAACTTTGTCAGTTACATTGTCTTTGACGTTGTCGAAATCAAACCAATCGCGATGATAGTATTCGCGAATCTCACCCTCTTTACTCCACAGATAGCTGCCCGCTGGGAACTCTTTAATGGTGCGGCACACCGGTACTAATGCTTTCATCTCTGAAGCAACAAACATGTTGCCGTTTTCATCATGGCCCATATACAGCGGGATAATCCCCAAATGGTCACGGCCAATCAGATAGGCATCTTTTTCTGTATCGTACAGGACGAAAGCGAACATACCTTGCAGGTCATCAAGGAATTCTGGGCCTTTTTCCTGATACAACGCCAGAATCACTTCACAATCTGAGCCGGTTTGAAACGCGTAACGGTCACCATATTGCTGACGTAATGCCTGATGATTATAGATTTCACCGTTAACGGCCAGAATATGCGTGTGGGCCGCATTAAACAGGGGCTGGGCTCCGGTATTGACGTCAACGATAGACAAACGTTCGTGGGCGAGAATGGCTTTATCATTTGCCCACACACCAGACCAATCCGGGCCACGATGGCGCATTAAACGTGACATTTCCAGCGCTTTTTTACGTAACTCAATGGGGTCGGTTTTAAGGTCGAGGACCCCGAAAATAGAACACATAATAATCTCCCTAACTTCTCTGCTTTGGCGGTGATGATGTTGAATTTGAGTCGTTCATCGCTGGATCTGTTTTTTCACACTTGCTTATGAGTGATGCAAGTTATGCCCCATGACGATGCAGTCATCCAAATTATTTCTAAACTAGATGTGAGAAATACATGCAATTTATACGCCAATTCACAGCGCTATTATTTTGGTGCAATGGTTGGTACGGCAATGGGTACCTATACCCAAAGCACTTGACGTTGCAGGCAGGCAGCCAGCGAGTCAGTCCCGATGAGCTTAACTCAGCCAAGTGATTCGGGTGAGTGAACCCAGCTAACACCCCAGCAGCTTCAAGGACGAAGGCTATAAAAGAAAATGCGCCAAAATAGGGCGTAATGGCAAGAAACTTTGGTGCACTGCACTAAAAAAAGGCATAGCGCTAAAGGAGGAGGGGGCAAAAAAGAGAGTGGCGGCCATGACATGACCGCCAATAGAGATTAGATAATATTGATATCAACCACGGAAGAGAAAACGTAGTTCGGGCGAAATGGCATGGCTTCAATATCTGTTAGCGTTGAAACACCGGACAGGACCAAAATCGTTTTCAACCCAGCCTGGAAACCGGCCAGAATATCGGTACGTAGGTTATCACCGACAATCACCGTGCTTTCTGAATGGGCATGCATTTTATTCAGCGCCGCGCGAATGATCCACGGGCTGGGCTTGCCCACATAAAACGGCTTGCGACCGGAGATTTTCTCAATAGGTGCGCACAATGCGCCACACGCCGGAGCAAACCCGTGCCCGTGGCTATCGGGGTTGGTGGCAATAAAACGCGCACCATTGGCGACAAAATAGGCGGCTTTATGCATCATGTCCCAGTTGTAGGACCGGGTTTCACCGACAATCACAAAGTCAGGATTGATATCGGTGATAGTAAAGCCAGCTTTATAGAGTTCGTGTACTAATGCACCTTCACCCACAACATAGGCTTTTTTACCTTCCTGATTGCGCAGGAAGTCGGCAGTGGCCATCGCCGAGGTATAAAAGGCGCTTTCTGGTACGTCCAACCCAGCAGAACTGAAGCGGTTAGCCAGATCCTGCGCGGTTTGTGACGGATAGTTGGTCAGAATAACCAGCGGCATTCCGGCATTTTGGATCCGGGCCAGAAAGTCGTTAGCGCCCGGTATCGCTTTATTATCATGTAACAACACACCATCGATATCGCAAATAACGCTTTTAATTGTCATGGTTAAACCCAAATTAATTGGAGTTACAGTTAGGCAGCAAATGAGTGCATCCCGATGCGCTGACGCTGGTCAGTATTCGGGTCAGTGAGAGCAGCAGCCTCAAGTCAGAAGGGTATTATATTACTCATTTTTGCACGGCAATGGTCCACTATAACATGACCGATAAGGCGTTTACCCCTGCCGTTGCCTTATTTGCATCTACGCGTTAGCTTTCCAGCAGGCGTTGCAATAATACACCGTTCAACATGGCGCGCTTAGCCAGAGCAAAAGCACCAATTGCAGACTGATGATCAAGCTGCGACGTCACGATAGGCAGATTCAGGCGGAAGTTTTTCAATACTTGTGTATTGATGCAGCTCTGAATGGCTGGCAGTAGGATTTTATCGGCTTCAATGATTTCACCCGCAATAACGACTTTTTGCGGATTAAATAAGTTGATGGCGATAGAAATGGCTTTGCCCAGATAGCGGCCCACGTGTTCAATCACTTCGCTTGCCAGCAAGTCACCCCGGTTAGCCGCTTTGCAGATAGCGCCGATATGACAATCATCCAACGTTAATTTGCTTGGGTAGCCCTGAGCGAGCAGGTGGCGCACTCGATTTTCAATGGCGGCATTGGAGGCAACCGTTTCCAGGCAGCCAAAATTGCCGCAATAACAGCGTTCACCCAATGGGTCAATCTGGATATGGCCGATTTCACCCACGTTACCGTTACTGCCCAAGAATATCTGGCTGTTAACGATAATACCCGCACCGGTACCACGGTGCAGACGAACCAATATGGAGTCTTCACAGTCACGAGTTGCACCAAAGTAGTGCTCCGCCAGCGCCAAACTGCGAATATCGTGGCCAACAAAACTGGTGACATTAAAACGATTTTGCAGATTTTCGACTAATGGCCAGTTGCTGACACTGATATGGGGCATATAGCGCACGATACCTTTGTGCGGTTCAACCAGACCTGGGAGGATAACCGCAATGGCAATCAGCTCACGCAATTTGCGCTGATAGGCTTCAATAAACTGGCTGATAATAGTAAACAGCGCGTGTTCCAGCGTTTCTTGCGTGCGTTCAGGTAGCGAATAATGTTCTTCACCCAGTGATTTACCGCTCATATCAAACAGGGTAATAGTTGCATCATGGCGGCCCAGACGCACCGCAATGGTATGGAACTGGCGGTTTTCTGTCACTATAGATATAGCACGGCGACCGCCGGTAGAGGCTTGCTGATCAACTTCCTTGATAAGCCCCCGTTCCAGCAGCTGACGCGTAATTTTGGTGACACTGGCGGGGGCGAGTTGGCTGAGATCGGCAATCTGAATGCGCGAGATAGGGCCTTGCTGATCAATAAGCCGGTAAACAACGGCACCATTGAGTTGTTTCACAAGATCCACATTACCAATTTGTGACTGTCCGCCGGTGCTCATCAATAAAATTACTCGCTTATTTTAAAACCTCGTTACCGTTAACGATGGTTTTAGTGATTTTATAATCGCGGGTAAAGGCAGTCAGGTTGGCCACTTTGCCGACTTCAATACTCCCTAACTGCTTATCCACGCCGATAGCGCGGGCCGCATACAGTGTCGCCATACGCAATGTTTCGTCCAGTGCGATGCCAACGTGTTCCACACTATTTTGTACCGCTTCGATCATCGTCAGTGCTGAACCGCTTAATGTGCCATTCTCATCCACACATAAACCATCGCGATAGTATATTGTTTTGCCAGCAAAAATAAATTGATCAATTTCAGCACCGGCCGGAGCGGTAGCATCAGTTACCAGTACCAGCTTGTCACCTTTCAGGCGTTTTGCGTTGCGGATATTGGCCCAGTCGACATGCAGGCCATCTGCTATCACCCCGGTGTAGATTTCCGGCGTATCAAAAATCGCTCCGATCAAGCCGGGTTCACGCCCGGTGATGTATGGCATGGCATTATACAGATGTGTCGCAAAGCGGATACCGGCCGCAAAGCCTTGGCGGGCTTGCTGATAAGTGGCATTCGAGTGACCGGCTGAAACCAGAATACCGGCTTCAGTCAACTGGCGAATGTATTTGTCATCAACCATCTCTGGTGCCAGAGTGAATTGGGTAATCACATCCGCATTTGCACACAGATAATCAATCATCTCTGCGGTTGGTTTGCGAATAAACGCTGGGTTATGTGTGCCTTTCTTGAGCGGGCTAAGATATGGCCCCTCCAGATGCAGACCCAACGCTTTATGTTGGTTTTTTTGCAGGTATGAACGCATGACATTAATGCCGTGCTTCATAAACTCATCACTACATGTGATGAGTGTTGGCAGGAAGCTGGTGCAACCAGACTTTTCATTCGCGCGCTGCATGATATCCAACGTCTCTTCGGAGATAGCTTCGAGAGAATCATTGAATTGCACGCCGCCGCAGCCATTTAACTGCACATCAATAAAACCGGGGGCCAGAATGGCGCCACCCAAATCGCGCACCTCAATATCAGCCGGAAGTTCATCGGCAGGACAGATACGTTCGATCAATCCATCAGCCACGACAACAGCATGATTATCCAGTACTTCGTGGCTGGTATAAATACGGCCGTGAGTTAAAGCGTACATCTTAGCCCCCTGATGACTGTTACAGACCTTTGATATTTTCAGCTTCCAATTCGTGGAAGTATTTTACAGTTTTAACCTTCAATTCCATAGTGGAAGGTTCATCACACACCATGATGGCTTTGGCATGCAGTTGCAGGCAACTGATGGTCCACATGTGGTTGATGCTACCTTCGACCGCAGCTTGCAAGGCTTGTGCTTTACCGTGGCCGGTGACCAGAATCATCACTTCTTCCGCATCCAGCAAGGTACCTACACCTACGGTAAGCGCATATTTCGGCACGAGGTTTGCATCACCACCAAAGAAGCGGGAGTTAGCGATGCGGGTTTCTTGCGTCAGCGTTTTGATACGGGTACGGGATGCTAAAGACGATGCCGGTTCATTAAATGCGATGTGACCGTCAACGCCCACGCCACCCATAAACAGGTTAATTTTACCGTAAGACTTAATTTTTTCTTCGTAACGACGACATTCTTCATCGATATCTGGCGCGTTGCCATTTAACAGGTTGATGTTCTCGGCTGGGATATCAACATGATCGAAGAAATTGGAGTGCATGAAGGTGTAGTAACTTTCGGGATGTTCTTGTGGCAGCCCAACATATTCATCCATGTTGAAAGTGACCACATTTTTGAAACTCACTTCACCGGCTTTGTGCATCGCAACCAAGTGCTTATACGCTTCCATCGGTGTGCCGCCAGTTGGCAGCCCCAGAACAAATGGGCGATCAGCGGTTGGTTTAAATGCGTTGATACGGCTAACGATATGACGTGCTGCCCATTTACCAACTTCTGTGGTGTTTTTCAGTGGGATAAGTCTCATCTTGCACCTCTTTGATTGCTAATAGTGGCTATACTCTACGCGGATTGAATCATTCAGCTAAGCGTAACTCAGATTTTGACTCATGCGCTGGTACAATACTTTGTTCATTTTTCGAATGATAAAATAAGTTTTGTGTTATGGCTAGTGCATTGGTGCTTTTTGACTGTTTTTTGGTGACGTTTATCACAGAATAGGGGGTTTTAATTTGCGTTACGAAATAAATTTTTTACACTCCGCAATGAGTAATACATGCCGTGAATAAATTAAAGATGTGCCATGCGTTTTTCTAAAAGGTAGTGAATCAAATAAATAAACTACTTAAAGGGTCCGATAGCGGACGAATAGGGGGAAAGGTGAATATTCTTAGTTACTTACAAAAAGTGGGCCGGGCCTTGATGGTCCCAGTGGCCACACTGCCAGCAGCCGCGATACTGATGGGCGTAGGCTATTGGATCGATCCGGTAAGCTGGGGGGGTGATAATGCACTGGCGGCATTATTTATCAAATCCGGTGCGGCGATTATCGACAACATGTCCGTGCTGTTCGCAATTGGTGTTGCTTACGGTATGTCAAAAGACAAAGACGGTGCGGCTGCACTGACCGGCTTTGTAGGTTTCCTGGTATTAACCACGCTGTGCTCGCCTGCTGCGGTGTCGATGATTCAAAAGATCCCGGTTGATCAGGTTCCGGCAGCTTTTGGTAAAATCAACAACCAGTTCGTGGGTATTCTGGTGGGTATTATCTCTGCTGAGTTGTACAACCGCTTTAGCAGCGTTGAATTGCCAAAAGCACTCTCCTTCTTCAGCGGCCGCCGTCTGGTTCCAATTCTGACGTCCTTCCTGATGATCGTGGTTGCCTTCATTCTGATGTACGTTTGGCCACTGATTTATAACGCACTGGTGACCTTCGGCGAATATATCAAAGATATGGGTTCAGTGGGGGCGGGTATCTATGCCTTCTTCAACCGCTTGCTTATCCCAGTCGGCCTGCACCATGCCCTGAACTCAGTGTTCTGGTTTGACGTTGCTGGTATTAACGATATTCCTAACTTCCTCGGTGGCCAACAATCTATCGATTCTGGTAAAGCTGTTGTGGGTATCACTGGCCGTTATCAGGCTGGCTTCTTCCCAATCATGATGTTTGGTTTACCTGGTGCGGCGTTGGCGATTTATCACTGCGCGCGTCCTGAAAATAGAGCGAAAGTGGCCGGTATCATGTTGGCGGGTGCATTTGCAGCCTTCTTCACCGGTATCACCGAACCACTTGAATTCTCCTTCATGTTTGTCGCACCCGTGCTGTACTTCTTGCACGCCGTGCTGACCGGTATTTCGGTGTTCATTGCTGCCAGCATGCATTGGATTGCCGGCTTTGGTTTCAGCGCCGGTTTAGTGGATATGGTGCTCTCTTCTCGCAACCCGTTAGCCACACAGTGGTACATGCTTATCCCACAAGGTTTGGTGTTCTTCGCCATTTACTACGTGGTGTTCCGTTTCACCATCCAGAAATTCAACTTGCTGACACCTGGGCGTGAATTGGCAGTTGAAGGCAGTGAAGAAGATGGTTATGACGTCAATGTTGATAACACCCCAGCAGTGAACGAAAGTGAAATCAACGGGCTGGCGCGTCGCTATATTGGCGCTATCGGTGGTTCAGATAACCTGACTGGCATTGATGCCTGCATCACTCGTCTGCGTCTGAACGTAAAAGATTCTGCCCAGGTTAATGACAGTGTTGCCAAACGCTTAGGTGCGTCAGGTGTCATTCGTCTGAATAAACAAAGTGTGCAAATCATTGTAGGTACCCGCGCAGAATTGATTGCTTCGGCAATGCGTACGGTGTTGGCAAGTGGTTCGGTTCCTGCCGCCAGCAGTTCTGTGGCACCAGCAGCAGCCAAGCCTCAGGCAGTTATTAACACCACTAAGACCGCTTCTCTGGTACTGGTTTCACCTATTACCGGTGATGTTGTCGCACTGGATCAAGTTCCTGATGAAGCTTTTGCCAGCAAAGCAGTCGGTGAGGGTGTTGCCATCCGTCCTACTGATAAAATGGTGGTTTCTCCGGCGAACGGGACTATCGTTAAAATCTTCAATACTGACCATGCATTCTGTCTGGAAACTGAAACCGGCGCTGAAATTGTGGTTCATATCGGGATTGATACGGTAAAACTGAACGGTCAGGGCTTTGCTCGTTTGGTCGATGAGGGAGCCACTGTCGTTGCTGGTCAACCGGTGTTGGAACTGGACTTGGCTTATCTGAACGCCAATGCGCGCTCAATGATTAGCCCGGTTGTGGTGAGCAATATTGATGATTATGCCGGTATCTCGGTATTGGCAGGCAGCTCTGTTGTTGCCGGTCAAAGCCCGTTGTTTGAGATCCGTGGCAAATAATCAGCTTAAGGTTAATGGTGAAAAGGGACTGCTGTCCTGAATAACCAATTTAACTTTTAGCTGAACCAACGGGAAGAGAGCAATCTCTTCCCGTTTTTTTGTTTTATTTCCTGTAACAAACGGTTGTTTCCAAGTCGGGCTTGTTGGATTATACCTGTCATCTTTCAAGTTGCAGGTGTGTTGGCCGCTCTCATTCACCCGAATCACTTACTTGTGTAAGCTCATCGGGATGAATGAGCCTCATCCTTGAGGCTCACCCTGCGGGCTAGCATAGATGCTATTCAAATCGGTTCCCGACCGATTTGTCTCTCGTTTGCCGCCTTCCTGCATCCTTGAAATCTATTAGGTAAATATGCGGTTATATTTGTTGCGTTTGCATTGAGGAATAGAACAATGAGTGAGGCAGAAGCCCGCCCGAGTAATTTTATCCGTCAGATAATTGACGAAGATTTAGCCAGCGGTAAACATACGTCGGTTCATACCCGCTTTCCGCCAGAGCCAAATGGCTACCTGCATATTGGTCACGCCAAATCTATCTGCCTGAACTTTGGCATCGCACAAGATTATCAGGGTCAGTGTAATTTGCGTTTCGACGACACCAACCCGGTGAAAGAAGATGTTGAGTTCGTTGAGTCGATTAAACACGACGTAGAGTGGCTAGGCTTCACCTGGAGCGGTGATGTGCGTTACTCCTCAGACTATTTCGATCAACTGTATCAGTACGCTGTCGAGCTGATTAATAAGGGCCTGGCGTATGTTGATGAGTTAACCGCTGAGCAGATGCGCGAATATCGTGGCACACTGACTGCGCCGGGGAAAAATAGCCCGTACCGTGATCGCAGTGTGGAAGAGAATCTGGCGCTGTTTGAAAAGATGCGTGCTGGTGGTTTTGCTGAGGGTACTGCGTGTCTGCGTGCCAAAATCGATATGGCGTCACCGTTTATCGTGATGCGTGACCCGGTGCTGTATCGTATTAAGTTCGCCGAACACCATCAGTCTGGTAACAAGTGGTGCATCTACCCGATGTATGACTTTACCCATTGTATTTCTGATGCGATTGAAGGGATCACCCATTCACTCTGTACGCTGGAATTCCAGGATAACCGCCGCTTATATGATTGGGTGCTGGATAATATCTCTATCGAATGTCATCCGCGTCAGTATGAATTCTCTCGCCTGAATCTAGAATACGCCATTATGTCTAAGCGTAAGCTGAATCAATTGGTGACCGAGAAAGTCGTGGAAGGCTGGGATGATCCACGTATGCCAACGATTTCTGGTTTGCGTCGCCGTGGCTACACCGCGGCTTCCATCCGTGAGTTCTGCCGCCGTATTGGGGTGACCAAGCAGGATAACAACGTTGAAATGATGTCACTGGAGTCTTGTATCCGTGATGATCTCAACGAAAATGCCCCACGGGCCATGGCGGTTCTTGACCCAATCAAGGTCATTATTGAAAATCGTGTGGCCGGGGAAGAGTGGCTGACTATGCCAAATCACCCGAATAACCCGGAGATGGGCACGCGTCAGGTTCCTTTCGATAGCGAGCTTTATATCGATCGCGCCGATTTCCGTGAAGAAGCGAATAAACAGTACAAGCGTTTGGTACTAGGCAAAGAAGTGCGCTTACGTAATGCCTATGTTATCAAAGCTGAACGTGTCGAAAAGGACGCAGAAGGCAATGTGACTACGCTTTATTGCAGTTATGACGCCGAAACCTTAAACAAAGATCCAGCCGATGGGCGCAAAGTTAAAGGCGTTATTCATTGGGTTTCTGTTAAGCATGCATTGCCGGCAGAAATTCGCCTGTATGACCGTCTGTTTAGCGTACCAAACCCTGCGGCGGCGGAAGACTTCTTGTCTACCATCAATCCTGAGTCGTTGATTATCCGTCAGGGTTTTGTTGAACCAGGTTTGGTTGATGCAGTTCCAGAGCGAACCTATCAATTTGAACGTGAAGGTTATTTCTGTACTGATAGCCGCTATTCACGCCCTGATGCCTTGGTATTTAACCGTACTGTCGGTTTGCGTGATACCTGGGCGGCAAAAGCGACCAGTTAAGTTTTAGTTCTCACTCAGAACAGTAGAATTGGCGTGGCTTAGTCCACGCTTTTTTTATGCCCTGAGTTCCTGCAAATTTGATGTTAACAACGGGTATTCACCCAAATTACATGACTGCGTAAGTTCATCCAGATAGCTGTGCGTTGTCTGGTGGCACACCCGGTTTATTAGAAATAAAACTGAAATTGTTTATTGTACTAAACACTAATAACTCCCTTTCTCTTTTCCACTGCTGCGTTTTATCCCCTGGTCAATGTCGACATATTGCTCCTTTTTTTAGCAACAAAGCGGCTGTCTGTAAGTCTTTCTTAAATATTCGCTTTACGAATTAACTGAGAGAAAAGCCCTATTTCATTAAGAGAATACGCAGGCTTTATTGCATCGGCTGAAACCATTC
>NZ_JAZGQA010000129.1:0-13342 GCF_048593855.1 Yersinia sp. 2542 StPb PI | reverse complement strand
CAATCAGATTAACTATGATTTAGAGTATAATTTTGACTACGATTACGCTAACGGTGGTGGTGCATTACCCAGTATTGGGATGATCATTGATGCCCTATCGTCCTTCGCACCCAAAGAGGCGGCTCCGCTAGAACGATCTATATCAAAGGAAAATATATCCACCCAAAGTTTAGCTCAGGGGCTATTCGCCACTAACGTTAGAGTACCATGTTGTAATCACTAACTGACTTTCGTTATCAATGATAAAAAGCCAGAACCTAATAACAACCTCCGGTTATTTGATTCTGGCCTGATACTCTTAATCAGCGGTTTATTTAGCCCCTGCCAGTACATCACTGACAATATCTACGGCTTCCTGCTCTATCTTTTCACGATGCTCTGGGCTGATAAAACTTTCACAGTAAATTTTATAAGCGTCTTCAGTACCGGATGGACGCGCCGCAAACCAGCCGTTATCCGTCATCACTTTCAGGCCGCCAATGGATGCACCATTGCCTGGCGCGGTGGTTAAACGGGCAGTAATAGGATCACCCGCCAACATGTTGGCTGTTACCATCTCAGGTGACAGTTTAGACAACGCGTTTTTTTGCGCCTGAGTCGCCGGAGCCTGAATACGGTTATAGCTCGGTGCGCCAAAGCGTTTAGCTAAATCATCATAGTGATGCTGTGGATTTTTACCGGTAACTGCTGTGATTTCTGCTGCCAGCAAACACATGATAATACCGTCTTTATCAGTAGACCACGGCGTGCCATCGAAGCGCAGGAAGGAGGCCCCAGCACTCTCTTCACCGCCAAAACCAAAGCTACCGTCGTGCAAACCGTCAACAAACCATTTAAAGCCGACCGGGACTTCTACCAACTTACGGCCTAAATCAGCCACCACGCGATCAATCATCGCACTGGAGACCAGAGTTTTACCCACGGCCACCTCAGCGCCCCATTGCGGACGGTGCTGGAACAGGTAATTGATCGATACTGCAAGATAATGATTCGGATTCATCAACCCTGCCGGAGTCACAATACCATGGCGGTCATAATCGGGATCGTTAGCAAAAGCTAAATCAAATTTATCGCGTAACGCCAATAAGCCAGCCATGGCGGATTCTGACGAGCAATCCATCCGGATCACGCCATCATGGTCCAGATGCATAAAGCGGAAGGTCTGATCGATAGAATCATTAACCAGTGTTAGATCCAACTTATAGTGCTCACCAATACGTTGCCAATAAGCAATACCGGAGCCACCGAGAGGATCAACACCTAATTTCAAACCAGCACGTTGAATAGCCGGAATATCGACCACATCCACCAAGCCTGCAACATACGGCTGAATCAAATCTTGCTCACGCAGATGATTACCACGCCAGGCTTTATCCAGCGTTTGGCGTTTGATGCCCTCTAATTTCAGGCTGAGTAACTGATTAGCTCTTTTTTCAATTACCGAGGTCAGATTGGTATCGGCCGGGCCGCCATTCGGTGGGTTGTACTTGATGCCACCATCTTCAGGCGGATTGTGTGACGGTGTGATAACAATGCCGTCAGCCAAGGCTTTCCCCTGCACATTATGGCAGAGAATAGCATGTGAAATCGCCGGGGTTGGTGTAAAACCATTATCTTGCTGTACCACGACATCCACACCATTCGCCGTCAGCACTTCTAATACCGAGATAAATGCCGGTTCAGAGAGTGCATGGGTATCTTTACCCACATAACACGGGCCGCTAATGCCATGTTGATGACGAACTTCTGCGATCGCCTGAGCGATTGCCAAGATGTGTGCTTCGTTAAAACTGTGGCGTAATGAACTGCCACGATGGCCGGAGGTGCCAAATTTGACCGCATGGGCCGGATTTTCAGCATCTGGCTGCAATACATAATATTGCGACGTTAACTGCGCAACATTTATCAAATCGCTTTGCTGAGCGGGTTGCCCGGCACGAGGGTGATTGGCCACAGTCACTACTCCCTATATATCCCCTTCGCATTTGGAGCCGCAAGCTGCGTTCACTCACCCGAATCGCTTATTTGCGTAAGTTCATCGGGATTAGGAGCCTCTGATGAGGCTCACCCTGCGGGCCAGTGCAAGTGCTGTTCAACATGGTTTACAACCCATTTGTCGTTCGCTTGCTGCCTACCTGCAACTCCAATTTCTTTGGGTATCGGTTCAACGAAATTAAATAGTCCCGCACACTTTTTCGGTCAAATCCGGCGGGAACTGCATTGCCAGCATGAGATGTTGCACCATACTGCGTTTACGCTCGGTATTGGTATTGGTAATAACCCAGTATGGCGTACCTGGGACATGTTTGGGTTTGGTGTGCGTCCCGTTTTGCAACAATGTCTGTTGGTCACCCGCAAAATAAACCCGGGTGCGACCATGTAATGATTCAGTCGCCTCGGTAAACGCCTGTGCATCCAGCGTGTAAAGTGTGGATAACACCAACATAAAGCGGTTAACCGCCCTATTTTGCTCTGCATACTCATCGGACAACAGCAATTCACGCACTGCACGAACCCGATCTCGTGGTGCTGGAGCTGCCGCCGCTTTCACCGCATCAGTGCTGGCAGGGATACTGGGTACCGGCTGACCGGCCGTAAACTTCAGCATACGTCGTAAAATATCAGACGCGCTCTCGCCAATGTGCTGCGTATGGCTGGCAATATAGCGATAAAGTTCTTCGTCGAGTTCAATAGTTTTCATCTTTATCCAGTACGGGTTTCTACTTTCTTATACATATCTTAGGATTATAAAGTCAAAGTGCGCTGACGAGTACCTTTATAATGGCTTTATCGGGATAAATGGCCCGCCCCACCCACAGCAACTCAATAATCTACATATGACTGATGATAAGGCAAATAATTGTGTAACAGCACACCTTTGTTCCGCCATGATATCCTAACCACATTATCTCTCAGTATGAACGTCGCTATGAAATTAAACTTCCGCTTACAAAACGCGCTTTCTGCCACACCTTCCCTGCCAATCATGCTGATTCATGGGCTATTTGGTAATCTGGATAACCTGGGTGTTTTGGCCCGTGACTTGCAAAAAGATCATACCGTGGTTCAGGTTGATATGCGTGACCATGGTTTATCACCCCGCTCACCGCAAGTGGATTACCCTGCAATGGCCCAGGATGTGCTGGAGCTGCTCGACCACCTCGCAATAGAGAAAGCCATTATTATCGGCCATTCGATGGGGGGTAAAGTGGCAATGGCACTGACAGCAATTGCTCCTCATCGTATTGCAAAGCTGGTCGCGATTGATGTCGCCCCGGTCAACTATCAAGTACGCCGCCACGACACTATCTTTACTGCCCTCAATGCTGTGAGTGCTGCGGGTATAACCCAGCGACAAGAAGCCGCTCAATTGATGCGTGAGTCGATAAAAGAAGAAGGGGTCATTCAGTTCTTATTGAAATCATTCCACAACGGCGAATGGCGGTTTAATGTGCCCGCACTCTGGGATCAATACGAAAATATTGTCGGCTGGCAACCTATTCCACCGTGGCCGCACCCAATCCTCTTTATTCGCGGTGAGCTGTCGCCATATATTCAAGATAGCCATCGTGATGATATTGCCCGCCAATTCCCGCAAGCCCGTGCCTATGTGGTCGCAGGGACTGGCCACTGGGTACATGCGGAAAAGCCGGATTCTGTCTTGCGGGCTATCCACCGTTTTATTGATGAAAACAGCACCGATGAAAAAGAGGCTGAATAAAAAAAGTACAGCGCACGATGGGGATTGATTAAAAATCATCCCCTGGGGAAAAAAAATGTATTTCCTGTGGAAAAATTGTGCAAAAAAGAACGAATTAGCACAATCTAATCACAGTAAAGCATTGTCGTTGCTCAGTTGGCTGGGGTATTATGGCGCGCTCTAATTTTGCTGCGGACTTCGGTCGCTGTTCACAGATCGTAACCGGTGCAAATGCAAATTCAGGCTGCTGGTATATAGGTTATTCAATGCGCTCAAGCTATGTTCTCAACCTGAAACATGTAAACCGAATCGTCAGACAAGGCTTCGTTACGCTTTCTGATGTAAATCCCTTGTAGTACTGCTACCTATGGCAAAAGAACAAACGGATCGCACGACGCTGGATCTGTTCGCAGATGAACGCCGTCCGGGGCGTCCGAAAACAAATCCATTATCCCGTGATGAGCAGCTTAGAATTAATAAGCGGAATCAACTACGGCGCGATAAAGTGCGTGGCTTACGACGCGTGGAACTGAAGATTAATGCCGATGCCGTCGATGCTCTCAACAGCCTTGCAGAGCAGCGTAACATCAGCCGTAGTGAGCTGATTGAACAAATGTTGCTGGCTCAATTAGCCCACTCACAAGAAGGGTTTTAACCCTATCGGTTACCACGACGGCGTGGCGTAATCACTTACGCTACGCCGTTTTTACTTTATCCCACCCATACTGAAGTCACCGGGTTGTTAGCGGTTTTTAGAATGTTTCCCAGTTTGCGTTGCTATCCACTCTCGCGCTGGCAGGTGCTGCGGTTAATGGGTTGGTCCGCGTTTTCACTGCCGGTTTTACTCGTTCGTCATCTGCCTTTAGTTTAAACACCGCCACCGCCCGGTTTAACTGAGTGGCCTGTTCTTCTAGCGAGGCCGCAGCACGGGAAGCTTGCTGTACTAACGCGGCATTTTGCTGTGTCACGCTGTCCATTTCTGCCACCGCTTGTCCGACCTGGCTAATACCTTTGCTCTGTTCATCAGATGCAGAAGCTATCTCACCCATTAAATCGGTCACATTGGTGATGGAACGAACAATTTCATCCATAGTAATACCAGCACTCTCCACCAAGGCCGAACCACTACTGACACGACTAACCGACTCATTAATCAAGCCATCAATCTCCTTCGCCGCCTGTGCACTGCGTTGTGCAAGATTACGTACCTCGCTGGCAACCACAGCAAAGCCACGACCTTGTTCACCGGCACGGGCGGCTTCAACGGCTGCATTCAGTGCCAAAATGTTAGTCTGAAAAGCAATGCTGTTAATTACCGTCGTTATATCGGCTATTTTCCGCGAACTGGCTGAAATCTCATTCATGGTGTTAACCACATCTGCCACCAATATTCCGCCCTTTTTCGCGGTGGCGGAGGCATTGGCCGCCAGTTGACTGGCATGGTGCGCATTATCAGCATTGTGTTTTACGGTTGCGGTTAACTGCTCCATGCTAGCTGCTGTTTCTTCAAGCGCCGCAGCTTGCTGCTCAGTGCGGGATGACAAATCGGTGTTGCCGGCTGAAATCTCGGCTGCACCATGATAGATCCCATCGGTGCTACTACGAATTGCCTGAACAGTATTCACCAAACTGGTTTGTACATCACGCAGCAGCGGGAATAACCGCCCAACACAGTTGCGACCAAAATCAGCAATAGGCAGACCAAGCTGACCAGAAGCAATCACGCGAAAATGCTCGCGAATATCGTCCAGTGGGCGCACCAGGTTGGCAACCAGATAGCGATCTGTTGCCAGTAAAATCACCAGACCGGCGATCAGCGCTGAGATAAGGGTAATGCTGCTCACTTTGGTCAAATGAGAGAATTGATCTTTAGCCACTCCGATAGCTTTTGATGCCGCCTGATTAAACTTTTCAGCCACTGAACCATACTGGCGGCTCAATGCAGGTACCGTTTTTTTCGCTAAATCCTGATAAGCGGCGCTGTTATTGTCCATTGCAGCTTGATACAGCGGCGTAACCCCTTGTTCAATTAACCCACTCCACCCATCAATCACGCCGCTAACCAAAGCGGAGTCTAACTGTGCATGGTCAATAGTTTTAAATTCTGCCAACTTTTGCTTCAGGTTTTCCAAGGCAACATTGGATGATTTCAATTCTTTGTCAGCATCCACGATATTACCGCTCTGGCGGTAATCTACTGAACGAGACAGACGTGTCACCATACGGAAATATTGATCCGTCCCCTGATTAACCAAATTCATATTTTCAACCAACACAGTATTCGCGTTGGAGGATTGTGTCAGTTGGTTGAGTGATAACAAGGTATAAGCCGATACACCGCCCCAGAGCAGACAAAATGCGCCAAGTACCCAAAGCAATGCCGCCCTGATAGTAATATTTTTTAAAAACTGCATGTTCGTTCCCCTTATATATCGGATAGTTACCGTTAGAGACTCTGGTGTTATTTGATGACCGAAAAGCAATAAAGGACGTTCATACAGCTAACGACAACTCCTTTGCCGGCAGACCTTCATCTGACGGATTTCCCCCTGGCACCGCAAATTGCAACTATTCAGTTACACAACGGTTATCGGCAATGGAGTTATAAGGTTGAGCGACTCACAAAAATTTAATATCGCATAAACTTGATAAAAGCCTGATGGGGTTCTCTGGCATTATGTCGCCCTATACATGTGTTATAATATTGGGCAGAACGCTCAGTAATTTGCATAACTATTTGAATTTAAAAGGTATTTAGCTATATGGCAACTGTAGGCATTTTCTTTGGCAGCGATACTGGCAATACTGAAAACATTGCCAAGATGATCCAAAAGCAACTGGGCAAAGATGTTGCTGAGGTTCACGACATTGCCAAAAGCAGTAAAGAAGATTTAGAAGGCTTCGATATTTTGCTGATTGGGATCCCAACCTGGTATTACGGCGAAGCGCAGTGTGATTGGGATGATTTCTTCCCAACACTGGAAGAGATCGATTTCAATGGCAAGTTGGTGGCGCTGTTTGGTTGTGGTGACCAGGAAGACTACGCAGAATATTTCTGTGATGCGATGGGTACCGTGCGCGACATCATTGAGCCACGTGGTGCCGCAATCGTGGGCCATTGGCCAACTGCGGGCTACCATTTTGAAGCGTCCAAAGGTCTGGCGGATGACGACCACTTTATTGGTCTGGCAATTGATGAAGACCGTCAGCCAGAACTTACCAATGAGCGGGTTGAGGCATGGGTAAAACAGATTACTGAAGAACTGAGCCTGTCTGAGATCGTGGGTTAATCAAGCCTGTCGGAAACGCTATGGTCGTGTTCAACACTGCCGGGCGTTTCCGTTGCCTTTTATCCTTTTGATCTGTGCTTTTTGTCATAACGTTGTTTTCTCTCTCTTTAGCTCCCATCCCCGGTGAGCAGCGCGTCCGGCTATCCGATTGTGCTTTGTTAAGCGGCCCACAGATCCACATCTTCCTGCGCGCAAAATGAAAATAAACTGCTACAAATTTGTAACTTTATCGCTCGTCACTGTACACTTAAATGATGTGTTATCCCCATTCATCAATACACTGCATGATTAATTTTACAAAGTGTGCAATTATATCTTTGTTAACAACCACGGTTTTCATTTGGGGCTAGCAGTTCTATAATGAGACGCAATTGTAATTATTGCGCCACGGATGTCATAGGCTGAACAGCCTTAATTTGAATCGATAGTAACAGGACTGAATCCGCATGACTGACAACAACAAAGCCTTAAAAAACGCAGGCCTTAAAGTAACACTGCCCCGGCTTAAAATTCTGGAAGTGTTGCAAGATCCGGCGTGCCACCACGTCAGCGCGGAAGATCTTTATAAAAAGCTGATCGATATTGGTGAAGAGATTGGTTTAGCCACGGTTTACCGCGTACTGAACCAGTTTGATGATGCCGGTATTGTTACCCGCCACAATTTCGAAGGCGGTAAATCAGTCTTTGAGCTGACGCAGCAGCAGCATCATGATCACTTGATTTGCCTGGATTGCGGCAAAGTGATTGAGTTTAGCAATGAATCCATTGAATCGCTTCAACGTGAAATTTCTAAACAGCATGGTATCAAGCTGACCAATCACAGTCTGTATCTGTACGGCCATTGTGAGACCGGTGATTGCCGTGAAAACGAGTCGGCACACGATAAAAGATAATGTGGTTTGAAAGCATTATCTTATAAAGATTTTAAGCACTGAATACACTACGGCTTATGTTTAATCCAGATTGATAGGTTCTACTGTTTGGTTAACATAAGCTATCAGCAAGATGGCCACCTTTCCCGTTCTATACCTGAGTATCTCTCGGTTGGGAGTCAGGTGGTCGTTCTTATTTATGCCCTTGATATTTATTTATCCCCTTGCTACTTAAAGCCACTAGAGTGTTAGCGATGCTCTGGGTTCGTTCGCCTGCTAGCTATCCGCAACACCGTATCTACCCCGTTATTGATCTTTCCTGAGTGACAAATTTACTGTTTATCGCCCCCATTTATTGACTCTCCCCCCTTTAGCGAGCTGCACCAATTTTGCAGCAAAAAAAACCCCGGACCTGCCGGGGGAAAAACCATCAACTCAACTTCACTTAAATTTGTTTAGCCAAAAAATAAAGCAAACAGGAGATAACATTAGACACAGCTCGATACTACCAATTTTCAGACTTTAACCGGCTCAGCACGGCTACTACGCTTACCGTCTGGGCTGGTGGAGCGGATCATCACCTCGCCACTCACGGTAGGTTGTGCCTTAGCATCATACTTCTGCCACTGCTTACCGCCATCAGTTGAATACTCGATAATCAGGCCCGGCAGTGAGATATTGGCTTCCAACTTTCCTGCCACAACCCGAGCTCCGGGGACAGGCAAGCGATATGACACACCGGCTTTATCCAGTTTTGCCAGTTCACGTTGGCCCATGATGTTGGCAAAACGTTGCCAATCGATGTCCAACGCCTTGGTATCGACCCTGTGCGTCTGGCCACCTTGATATTCGCGGCCCGCTTTGTAGTCTTGCTCCCACGAAGCGCGATGCCAGGCACGCTCAGCCAATGGCAACATCCGCGGGAAGATCATGTATTCCATCTGCTCATCAGTACGGACGGTTTCATTCCATGACTGACCCGAGATACCATGTACACCCGGCCAAGGTTTATCGCTTTTCGCGCTGAAGTGATTACCATCGCGGTCCACTGAGGTCTCGGCATTCTGCGGCATGTTGTCTGGTGCGAAGCTGAATACTTTCGCTTCGTCATTAAAGCGGGTTGCCCAGTAGTAACCGCGTTCATTCGGATTAACTTCATATGGCATATCGAAGTAGACATAATCTGGATTTGACGCGACCACTTCATAACCTTTATTGGCCCAATCATTGATTGAGTCAGCACCACCCCAATAGAGGGTATCCCAGAAGTTGACGCCAACGCGTTTAGTGGCAAACGCTTTAGCATCTTTGGCGTCTTTCAACCCATCCTGCCAAGCCTGCATCTTCTCGATGCCGTGAGCATTAACCAACTTACTGACTTCAATGGCAAAATAGCTGGAAAGATGTTCAACATCCTGCACCTTGCCTTGTTTGACCATATCCTGACAAACTTGTGATTTGGCCCAAGGTTTATCTTCAACACTCTTATCAATAATGCCTTTACCCGCTTCAATCGGCCCGTTTTTGTCCTGATAACCCGCACCCAAACGGATATTTTTCGCTTCATCGCCACCAAAGTGCCAGGTAGTCAGTGGCATACCGGCTTCTTTATGCATCTGCGCCATTTCGCCAATCACTTTATCGACAAACCGCTTAGAGGAGTCGAGGCATGGGTTGAGATAGCTTTTACGCTCATAGAACTGAACTGACGTGGTATTGGAATCATCAGTCGGGTCAAGCAGACGGAATTCGTTAGCTTCTTTTTCTTTGCCTTGTTTCATCAGATTATTGTAACGGGCTTCCATCGACACTACGGCTGCACGGGCGTGTGCTGGCACATCGATTTCAGGGATCACATCAATCTGGCGTGCTTTGGCATATTTCAGAATCTCAATATAATCATCACGAGTGAAATGGCCGCTACCCATATTATTGCTGTCTGGGCCAGAACCCAATTGCGGCAGCAAGCAGGTATTCTCCGTCAAATCGTGACAACGTTTGCTACCAACATCGGTCAATTCGGGTAAGCCTGGGATTTCAATACGCCAGCCTTCATCATCACTTAGATGGAAGTGGAATTTGTTCAGCTTATAAGCTGACATCTGATCAAGTAAGCGCAGCACTGCATCTTTGGTTTTAAAATTACGGCCAACATCGAGGAACACACCACGGTATTCAAAACGTGGCGCATCTTTCGCCTCAAGAGTGGCAATAGTCTTAGTGCCGTCAGTCGGAACCAACGATAGAATGGATTGCAGGCCATAGAACACGCCGCTCGGATCAAAACCAATAACCTGTGCCCCTTTCTCGCCGATTTTCAGCTCGTAAGCACCGGAAACCGCTAAGTCACCTTTAAACGCGGCAGGTTGAATCACTGTTTTTATCGGGAAACCGGCTGAATTGGCCTTCAGACCCAGTAATTCGAAGCGCTGCTGAGCTGCCTCTGCGGCAGCTTTTGGCAATACACTCAGATCCAGCGCAACCCCGTGACTCAGATCCACATCCTGTTTATAGAGCTTAATCTCCATAGGCGTAGGGATTATTTGCCCACGCAAGTTAGCCACAGATAACGTTTTTACTGCTTCGTTTTTAACAAAGCGTGATTCCGGCGTCATCAGCACATTATTGTCATCTTTGGTGCGTTTCCACTGATCGCCGGTAAACTGTGTCAGATACTCATTGATATCTTCGGTATCGGTATTTTTTAGTACTTTGGGTTTAGCATCGCCAGCAGTGGCATACCAGCGCGGCATAAAATCAGTGGCAAACAACTGCCAGTATTCGCCAGTAATAGGGATTTCAACCGCTTGATTGGCGGGGAAACCCGTGAATTTGGCGGTAGGTTCAATTTTATGCAAATCACCCGTCAGATGAGTAATTTTAAACTGACTGTTATCGACGGTCAGAATCTGGCGGATACTATGGAAATAAATAGCCCAGTCTTGGCCGACTATCTCATCCCCGGTGTTGGTCAGAGTAATCATGACTTTATTACAAGATGCCCAGTCGGCACCCAGTTTGGCACAATCAACGCCATTTTCAGCAGCACGGTTATCCAACAATTTATAATTAACTTTCAATGTGCTGAGTTGATCAACAAGTTGCTGATTACGGGTATCAGCATTGGCATATCCCATCAAGCCAAAGGTTGCGGTTATCGCCGCTAAAGCATTTAATTTGAATTTATTCATCACTAACCTCATCCGTAATTAATAACAGCTGCCAGAACGGTTATTGACAGTATTGCTGCTAGCAGCGTTATTGTTAGCTCAATTACCGTTATCCTAATATTTTTATCTTGGATATTATTTATCTGGATTATTATTACTGCGTATTTCTTGCCACAGCTTTCCGCATTGCGCGTCATAGGCCTGACCATTACCGGTATGTGCAGCATCAATGCAACGCTGATAATCCAACACTCGAACGGTCTCTTTCTCAGTAAAAGCCTGATGCGCTTTCTCTTGTTTCAGCACATCTAGCACCGCCTTGCAGGGGATCAATCTTTCTGGCGAACCTTCGCTGGCATTGATGCACGCGCTGTAGGCTTGTTTGAGTTTGCTATCTTCCGGTTGAACTGGGGTTTGTGGTGCGCAGGCACTTAATCCCAATACCGTGGTAATAATAAAAAGCATTTTCTTCATGGCGGGTGCTCCATTATGTCCCCGGGTTGGTTACCGGGGATGGCAATCAAAAAGTGGTCAACATCAGAAGATGGTAAAGGGTGCAATCACGATGAATTTAACGTCTTTTTCATCCTGGAATACGTTGCCAAAACCGCCGCCAAAGCTTGGAATATTGGTGTGGTTGTCATACATGGTGTAATGCAGTTTGAAGAGCGTGCCTTTCGCCCGGCCTTCTTGCAGGGTGTAGAGAACATCAAAGTTCCAAGCAGATTCTTTCAGACGCGTATTCTGGTCATAAATTGGGTTAGTACTTGGTTTTGCATCCCAGCCATACGCATAGGAGGTTCCCACTGACCAGCCCGCAAGATTCCAGTTTTTCAGGTCATACATCACGCCACCAAACAGCGCTTTTTCGCCGTTGGCGTTGAAGTCAGAGCGGGAATCCCACCAAACATCTAAACGGCCATTAGAGGTCGCATAGCCTGGCGTCATACGTTGCAGGAAGTAACCTTGGTTACCGTCAGCTTTGGCCCAGGTACCTTCAAGACGCAAGTCAAATGGACCGGTGGTGTAGCCCAATGTCAGCGCTTGTAGCCAGGCTAATCCGTCATAGACGTCGTTTACATTGCTGGCACCGCCATCAACTTTATCTTTTGCGCCGTAGAACTGATAAGAGGTACGAAGATCATTGCCAGCCACCGGGAAGGCGTAAGAAGCCTTGGCGAAATACTGGTCCATGTAATCTTTTGCCTGGCCAAATGCCGCTTCCATCACCAGTTTGTTTTTGAAATCGTATTTAGCACCGATTGAGTGCAGATAACTTACGCCGGTCTTGCCATCAGCCTGGCGGAAGTTGTACATATTCTGATACCAAGGCGCTTTATATTCATCAGTCCACATGTAAGACATGGACAAGGCACCGGCAGTATCAAAATCGAATTTAGCACCACCTTCAGCCCCACGGTAGGTCCCTGGCATAAAGCTCCAGTGTGGTGCGAGCAGTGTCTGACCCGTTGGTTGGATATAACCCCCCCGCGCCCAGAAATCACCTAGCTTAAATTTGGCTGCGGCTTTATAAACACTGACGCCACTCTTATCACCGGTCCATTTCTCATCCCAACGGGTTTTAGCATCACTGAAACCAATTTCGTTTGGCGCTGCCGGGCCACTGTTGGTCATTTCAACTGCGCCGAAAGCAGCCAAGTCAATACCAAACATGTCAGCCGCATAACCGGAAGAGAAATCCAGATTGGCGTTAAAGGTAGAGTGGTGCAAGTTGGCGACATATTTGCCGTACTCCGCACTCCCTGGCGTTAAATCTTTACGGTCACGCTGACGCTGCCAATAATAAATCCCACCGGTCAGTGACGAATCATCAATAAAGCCTTTAGCCTTGGCCTCTGGGGCTACCATGAACCCCGTTCCTAACAATGCACCCGCGACTGCGAGCGCCAGCGTTTTACGTTTAGCACCGTGCGTAACCATATGAAAAAATTCCTCTTTGACATCACATTTAAAGTGCGTTGCCTGTGTCCACCACAGCTCACAGGTTTAGCCTCAAAAAAACCCTAGTGGGTAAAATTTTTGCTGGGGAGCAATAACCACCAGCCATTACTGCTAAAAACTTCTGTTGCGAAAAACAACCGCTCTGTAGATTGCTGCTGCCACACAGACTATTTTTCGCGACGCGAATTATCAATTAAAAATAACGCTAATTATTCAAAGTATGACAACGAGCACATAACTGTGAAAAAATATTACAGAGTTCACAAAAGCTTTAAAAACAATGCATAACGTCATATTTTTAATTAGAAATCTTCTCTCATTGACATATTGAATGGTTTCAGCCGATGC
>NZ_JAZGQA010000128.1:0-13408 GCF_048593855.1 Yersinia sp. 2542 StPb PI | reverse complement strand
GACTTAAGCACAGTTATTTCACTCAGTTATTTACAATAATAAAGAGATTTAACCCGGACAATGTTAATTAGATGTTTATTTACCTCATCTGAATACTAAAGATAATTTTGATCCAGATCAGTTTATTATCAGGATTAAAAATAATCTCATTGGAATATAACCAAACTAGTTGCTGTTGCGGCAAGACCGCTCGCACCGTTGCAACCTCAAGTCCGACGGGTATTTGTGATGATAACCCCACTTCGCTGTACAGCCACACAACAATTAAATAATTTAGCCGCGTTTTTTTGGGCCTATGCACAATGCGAATTATTTCCCCGCTCCATATAATGTATCTGGCGCTAACGAAGACATTTATGAAAATTGATTCTTTTATTTATATAACACCAAATAAAAAAATAGGTTATTGCATCTCATTCATAACGAATTTAAATGCGGCAACCTAAATAATGATTATAGAGGGTATAAAAATGAGTCTGGAAGCCGCTGTGACTGAAAAACGGACCCACGTCCGATATATAATATTATTGATTATCTTTATTGTGACTGCAATTAACTATGCTGACCGGGCAACATTGTCAATTGCAGGCACCGAAGTGGCAAAAGAATTGCAATTAGATGCTGTTGCAATGGGTTATATCTTCTCAGCCTTTGGTTGGGCTTACCTGCTAATGCAAATACCGGGTGGTTGGTTGTTGGACCGCTACGGCTCCAAGCGGGTCTACACCTATAGCCTGTTCTTCTGGTCGCTATTTACCTTTACGCAAGGGTTTGTCGACATGTTCCCGATAGCGTATGCCGCTATCTCCATGTTTATCATGCACTTTATGTTAGGTTTCTCTGAAGCACCCTCTTTCCCAGCTAACGCCAGAATTGTCGCGGCCTGGTTTCCAACCAAAGAAAGGGGCACAGCTTCAGCCATTTTTAACTCTGCACAATACTTCTCTCTGGCCCTTTTCTCTCCGTTATTAGGTTATTTAACCTTTGCCTGGGGCTGGCAGCATGTATTTACTGTGATGGGCGGGCTAGGTTTCGTATTAACCATTGCCTGGGTTAAATTTATTCATAACCCGACCGATCACCCGGGTATGTCTGCATCTGAACTTGAATACATAAAACAAGGTGGTGCGGTTGTCGATATGGACCACAAGAAACCTGACGGTCATAAAAGCGGTCCTAAATTAGATTATCTGAAGCAATTATTGGCTAGCCGAATGATGTTAGGTGTCTTCTTTGGTCAATACTTTATTAATACCATTACCTGGTTCTTCCTAACCTGGTTCCCCATTTATTTAGTACAAGATAAAGGGATGTCTATTTTAAAAGTGGGGATGGTCGCCTCTATCCCGGCATTGTGCGGATTTGCCGGTGGTGTATTAGGTGGCGTATTCTCTGACTCACTCATTAAACGTGGTCACTCTCTGACTTTTGCCCGTAAAGTCCCTATCGTGTTAGGTATGTTATTGGCATCAAGCATTATTCTGTGCAACTACGTCGATAGTGACGTGGTGGTGGTCGCACTGATGGCATTGGCCTTCTTTGGTAAAGGTTTCGGTGCATTGGGCTGGCCAGTTATTGCTGATACCGCACCAAAAGAAATTGTTGGTTTATGTGGCGGATTATTTAACGTATTTGGTAACGTCGCCTCTATTGTCACACCGCTGGTTATCGGTTATCTGGTGAAAGAATTACACTCCTTTAATGCCGCATTAATCTTTGTTGGGTGCTCTGCCATTATGGCTATGTTCTGCTACTTATTTGTTGTAGGCGATATCAAACGTCTGGAATTGAAAACATCTTAAGGGAATAACAATAGGTGCCTCTTATGGGGCACTTGTTGTTTGAAATATAGCGACAGGACACCTAATGAAAATAGTCATCGCACCAGACTCTTATAAAGAAAGTTTATCGGCTATAGCAGTAGCTCAGGCTATTGAACAAGGTTTTAGAGAAGTGTTCCCTTATGCTGAATACATCAAGATCCCCGTGGCTGATGGTGGTGAAGGCACTGTCGACGCTATGATCAGCGCAACCGGCGGCCAAAAAATCATGACTGATGTTACCGGGCCGCTGGGTAATAAAATCCAGGCTTTCTGGGGATTATCAGGTGATAGGAAGTCGGCTTTTATTGAGATGGCAGCGGCCAGCGGACTGGAATTGGTCCCACCCGAATTGAGGAACCCGTTAAACACGACCTCCTACGGCACCGGTGAATTAATCCGTGCGGCGCTGCAAACAGGCGTGCGTCATATTATTATCGGTATCGGTGGCAGTGCCACCAACGATGGCGGTGCAGGTATGGTACAGGCGCTAGGGGCCAAATTGCGTAACGCCTATGGCGCAGAGATTGATTTTGGTGGCGGCAGTTTACATAACATTGCCTCGATAGATGTGTCGCAGCTGGACCCACGCCTTAAAGATTGCCGCATTGAAGTCGCTTGTGATGTGACCAATCCGCTGACCGGTGAGCAAGGCGCTTCCGCTATTTTTGGCCCACAGAAGGGGGCTACGGCCGCCATGATTGTGATACTGGATAATAACCTGGTCCATTACGCGCAGATGGTTAAACAATATCTGGGAATAGACGTAGATAGGATACCCGGCGCGGGGGCCGCTGGCGGTATGGGGGCCGCATTGTTGGCATTTTGCGGTGCACAGTTGCGCCAGGGCGTGGAGATAGTCGCTGAAGCATTAGACCTGGAAACCTATATCAAAGACTGTCATCTCGTTCTGACCGGTGAAGGCCGGATAGACAGCCAAAGTATCAATGGCAAAGTCCCGGTAGGTGTCGCTCGATTAGCCAAAAAATACAATAAACCGGTGATTGGTATTGCCGGCAGCCTGGCTACCGATGCCAACATTGTTCATCAACATGGTGTTGATGCTATTTTCAGTATTATTTACCACATTTGTACACTTGACGATGCACTCTCTCAGGCAACTGAAAATATCAGAACTGCTTCCCGCAATATCGCCTCTGTTATTAATATTGGCATAGCCTCATTTGATATCAAAGCATCAGCATAATAAAAGCCCGCGTACCCATTTTTAACATAGCCCTTTGTCGAAGGGCTTTTTTTATATGCGTTTTTAATGTCAAAGTATGTCGGCGCTAAATGGCCTTTTCGTGATAATGCTCACCTGCTTTTGGGCTTGCGAACAAAAATAGGCACCAAACCCATTAGCATCCAGGTCATCCGCACAATGCCTTGCTCTTTTTAGCGGCGTATACTTATTTACAAGCTAGTGAGCATTATGTTTAAGACAAATAATGGCTGTATTGATAAAAATAACAGTTATGTTATCAACATAATTATCGTACCCAAAAAAATTAAAGGGTATATAAGGGAAATATTATGAGCATTTGTAATAGTCCTGTAGACAACCCGCTTTATATTAAAGTACAGGACGCGGATAATGTTGCCATTGTGGTTAATAACAATGGCCTATGTGCTGGCACCCGGTTTAAATGTGGCCTTGAACTGATTGAGCATGTGCCACAAGGCCATAAAGTGGCTTTGGTCGATATTCCTAAAGGCGGCCCAATCATTCGTTATGCTGAAGTGATTGGTCTGGCAGTGCGGGATATCGCTCGCGGCGGCTGGATAGATGAATCGTTGGTTGAATTACCTGCCGCACCCGCACTGGAGACCTTACCCCTTGCCACCGCAGTCCCCGAGGCCCTGCCACCACTGGAAGGTTATACCTTTGAGGGCTATCGCAACGCTGACGGCAGTGTCGGGACCAAAAACCTACTCGCGATTACCACCAGCGTACATTGCGTCGCTGGCGTGGTGGATTATGTGGTCAATATCATTGAGCGCACCCTGCTACCCAAATATCCCAATGTCGATGGCGTAGTTGCACTGAATCACTTATATGGCTGTGGAGTGGCAATCAATGCCCCAGCAGCGGTAGTACCCATCCGCACTATTCATAACTTGGCCCTTAACCCCAATTTTGGTGGCGAAGTGATGGTCGTCGGTCTCGGTTGTGAAAAACTCCAACCCGAGCGGCTGCTGGAAGGGACACCTGACGTGCAGGTTATCTCACTGGATGAAAGCAATATCGTGCGCTTGCAAGATGAGAAACACGTCGGCTTCCGTTCCATGGTCGATGACATTCTGCAAGTGGCGGAAAAGCATCTACAACGCCTGAATATGCGCCAACGTGAAACCTGCCCAGCCGCTGAATTGGTGGTCGGTATGCAATGTGGTGGCAGTGACGCTTTCTCTGGCGTAACCGCGAACCCTGCAGTGGGCTACGCTTCGGACTTACTGGTGCGTTGCGGCGCAACAGTCATGTTCTCTGAAGTCACGGAAGTGCGTGATGCTATCCATCTGTTAACCCCGCGGGCGATTAACAAGGAGGTTGGCAGAAGGTTACGGGAAGAGATGAAATGGTACGACGACTACCTCGAAACCGGCAAAACCGATCGTAGCGCCAACCCTTCACCCGGGAATAAAAAGGGCGGATTGGCAAACGTCGTGGAAAAAGCACTCGGTTCTATTGCCAAATCCGGCCGCAGCGCCATTGTGGAAGTGCTTTCACCGGGGCAGCGCCCCACCAAGCGTGGGCTGATTTTTGCAGCCACCCCAGCCAGTGATTTTGTCTGCGGCACGCAACAGTTAGCATCTGGTATTACCGTTCAGGTATTTACCACCGGGCGCGGCACGCCGTATGGTCTGGCGGCAGTGCCGGTAATAAAAATGGCAACCCGCACTGATCTGGCTAACCGCTGGCATGACCTGATGGATATCGATGCCGGAACCATTGCGACAGGTGATGCCACTATTGAAGAAGTTGGTCAGCAATTGTTTGAATTTATTCTGGATATTGCCAGTGATCGCAAACGGACGTGGTCCGATCAATGGGGGCTGCGCAATGCCTTGGCGGTGTTTAATCCGGCACCAGTGACCTAAGTATCAGTGAATCATCAGGCCGGGTGACACTCACTCGGCCTGCTCTTCTTGCTATCACATCTACCTTACTATCACATCTACTCCTGCTCGCCCAATTGAAGCGCCACATACAGCAGCAAGCGATCATCAAAGTTCGCTAAATCCAAACCGGTCAGTTCGGAAATACGATTCAACCGATACTCCAGGGTATTGCGATGAATAAATAACGCTTTGGCAGTAGCCGTTGGCTGTACGTTATTACGGAACCAGCAGGCCAGAGTGCGCCGCAACAGACCGTTACTGTCCATCGCCCGTAATTTAGCCAGTGGTAAGGCTAATTCATTGGCCTGCCAGCCACCACGCAAACTATCAAGCAATACCGGTAACACCAAATCCTGATAGTAATAGCTGCGTTGCTCCGGCATCCGTTGCTTACCGACCGCCATGGTAGTACGAGCGGTACGATATGAGCGCGCAATACTGCCCGGCCCGGTAAAGAAATTGCCAAGCGACAGGCGCACTCGCAAGCGACCCCGCTCAGTCATGCGCGACAGCAAAGACTCCATACGCCGCCGGTGATCAATAGCATCCCAGCGGCCATGGCTATTTAGCGCCGGTTTAAGCACCACCATCTCAGTCAGTGAAACAATCGCAATCAGATTATTGCGCTCTGGCGTCGTCAACAGGGTTTGCAGCTCTTGTAATTCCGACATAGCACTGTCGACACTCAACTGGCCGCTGTCCACATCCACCACGGCCACGACCCGTGGTTCATTGATATCCACCCCAAGGCGCTGCGCCCATTCAATCAGTGCCGGTGATATCTCTTCGGTGCGGATCAAGTTCAATACCAACTCTTCACGCAGACGGCTATCCTGCGCCAGCAGATGCACCAACCGCGCCTGCTCCATCATCATCTCTGCTGCCATGCACACCAGTTCGCCATATTGACGTAGTTGCCCCGGGTTGCCGGTTAGGCCAATCACCCCCACGATTTCGCCCTCAAGGCGCAATGGCAGGTTGATCCCTGGCCTTACGCCGTGCAACTGGCGAGCAACAGCTTCATCGATATCGACAATCCGGCCATGAGACAGCGACAAGAGCGCCCCTTCATGCAGTTCGCCAAGGCGCTCTTCATCACCACTACCAATGATCCGCCCCTTACCATCCATCACATTAATATTGGTATCAATGATCTTCATGGTACGGGTAACAATATCCTGGGCTAGCCGGGGGTCAAGATTATATACACTCATGAATGGGCCTCAGTCTGGGCTGATGCACCAGCATATGAGGTCTGGAAGGGGAATACATTGGACAAACGCCCAATTCACACCACAAAGAAAGAGAGTTGAGGGACGGGTCACATAAATGGCAGAACCGGGGGCATGCTGCTGGCAAAGTTGAGCGCCAACGAGGAAATCAGGGCCAATCAATCGTTAGCCCTGATAGAGATTTACCGGTGGATGGTTATGACCAAAAGCGTGTTATTTACTTTCTTGCGATGATTTACCGACAGCCATCCCCATCGCCAGCGTGGCGGCAATATTGCGTGCGGTCATAAACACATTGGCTGCCGCATTATCCAGTGCCTGCTCCAGAGTACAGATACTGTAGATCACGCTGAATACCGCATCCAGACCATGCTCATACACCACATCAACATCGTCTGTCAGGCTACCGGCAATACCAATCACTGGCTTATTATAACGTTTGGCAACTCTCGCGACACCAATCGGCACTTTGCCGTGAATGGTTTGGCTATCAATGCGCCCTTCGCCGGTAATAACAAACGTCGCGTCCCTAACCAAAGCGTCCAGACCAAGAGCATCGGTGACAATATCAATACCGGGGCTTAAGGTTGCACCGCAAAACGCCAGTAATGCCGCACCTAAACCACCCGCCGCGCCAGCGCCTTCAACCTGGTCAACATCAATATCAAGATAACGTTTAATGATACCTGCATAATGCTGCAAACCGTCATCCAGTTGGCTAACCATCTCAGGTGTCGCCCCTTTCTGCCGCCCAAAAATAGCCGATGCCCCTTCACTGCCAGTCAGTGGATTGGTGACATCACAAGCAACATCGATTTGGCACTGCTTAATACGCGGATCCAGCCCTGAGATATCAATAACATCCAGTTCAGCCAGCTTCCCGCCGCCAAAACCAATCTGCTTACCCTGCTTATCCAGCAGTTTGACACCCAGCGCTTGCACCATGCCTGCACCGCCATCATTGGTGGCACTGCCACCGATGCCGATAATTATATGTTTGACCCCCTGATCCAGCGCATTACAAATCAATTCGCCGGTACCGTAGGAGGTGGTTTTCAGTGGATTGCGCAGTTCTGGCGGAACCAGCTCTAGCCCGCTGGCGGCCGCCATTTCAATAAAGGCCGATTTTTCATCACCGGATATTCCGTAAAAAGCCGCAACTTCGTCACCTAACGGGCCGGTCACATTGACCTGAATAATCCGGCCAGTGGTGGCCGCAACCATGGCCTCAACGGTACCTTCACCACCATCCGCGACCGGCAATTTGATATATTGTGCATCGGGAAATTGAGTGCGAAAACCCGCTTCAATCTGCACCGCAACATCCAGCGCAGATAAGCTTTCTTTATAAGAGTCTGGGGCGATGACTATTTTCATAAATGATTCAATCTCATGAGCTATCCAATACCGCACAGGCTCCGACGTTATAAACCGGCCGCTCAGGATAACGGAATGCTTACCAGTATAGCCCTGTTACCCAGTAGCCCGGCACCCGCAGGCACCGGAGCCACCGATTAACGAGTGACTTCAACTTTAGCCAATTTCTCGTAATAACACGCCAATGCACTGTGGTCAGCGGTGCCCAAACCATCAGCCTTCAGCGCCTGCATCATCTCCATCACGGCTGCGGTCAGGGGCAACTGTGCACCGACGCCATGCGAGGTGTCGAGGGCATTAGCTAAGTCTTTGATATGTAGATCGATACGGAAGCCTGGTTTGAAGTTACGATCCATCACCATCGGCGCCTTGGCTTCCAACACGGTACTGCCTGCCAGACCACCACGTATCGCTTGGAATACCAGATCAGGGTTCACTCCCGCCTTAGTTGCCAGCACCAAGGCTTCAGACATCGCGGCAATATTCAGTGCGACAATCACCTGATTGGCCAGTTTAGTCACATTACCAGCACCAATATCACCAGTATGCACCACCGATCCCCCCATGGCTTTCATCACCTCGAAACAGCTCTCGAATACCGCTTTATCACCACCCACCATCACTGACAAAGTGCCATCGATAGCTTTTGGCTCACCACCACTGACTGGCGCGTCCAACATTGCAACCTGCTTTAGTGCCAGCGCTTCACTGATTTCACGGCTAACCAGCGGTGCAATCGAACTCATATCAATCAGCACAGAGCCGGGTTTAGCACCTTCAATAACACCGTTTTCACCCAGTACCACTTCTTTTACATGAGGCGAATTAGGTAGCATGGTAATGATGATATCGCATTCTGCTGCCAGTGCTTTTGGTGTCGTTGCCGTACGCGCGCCAGCCGTGATCAATTCATCCAGCACCGCAGCATTACGATCGAGCACTGTTAATGAGTAGCCCGCTTTCAGCAGATTTTTACTCATTGGTTTTCCCATAATCCCTAAACCAATAAAGCCGATTTTCATTTATTACTCCTCAATTAAGTCGGAAGGCCGTCAACGCGGCAGTACTAAACTGTCAAAACAGACTGATGGTTATTTTTTAAATTTGTCGCATAACGCCTGAGTCGCGCTACGAAATACGCCCAAATCACTGCCAACAGCGACAAAGGTTGCCCCCCATTCGAGATAACGGCGGGCATCAGCTTCAACCGGCGCCAAAATGCCGCTCGGCTTACCCTGTGCTTTAGCGCGATCAAAAATATGACGAATCACTTTTTGTACTTCGGGATGATTGGGCTGCCCCAGATAACCCAGTGCCGCCGACAGATCGCCCGGTCCAACAAAAATACCGTCCACCCCATCAACGGCGGCGATAGCATCAATATTATCCACCCCTTGCTGGCTTTCGATTTGCACCAGTACGGTGATGTTGTCGTTGATGGTGGCAAAGTAGTCGGGTACGGTGCCGTAATTGTTACCGCGATGAGACACAGAAACCCCGCGGATCCCCGCCGGTGGATAACGGGTCGAGGCAACCGCACGTATGGCTTCTGCTTCGCTTTCAACAAACGGGATCAGGAAGTTATAAAAACCGATATCCAATAAGCGTTTTATAATGATGGGTTCATTACAGGGCGCACGTACAACCGGTGCGCTATTACTGCCTTTCAGCGCCATGAGTTGTGGAATAAACGTCGTAACATCGTTCGGCGCATGTTCACCGTCCAGAACCAACCAGTCAAAACCCGCCAGGCCCAGCACTTCGGCTGAAATATGATTTGCCAGTGCACTCCAGCAACCAATAAGGGTTTGCCCTTGTTGTAGGTTGCGGCGGAACTGATTAGGATAATTTTGCAGACTCATTTTCGATCCTTATAATTGAACGCCCGGATGGAACGACGGCTCGATGCAGGACGTGATGCAATTCAGGTTGCCAGCGCACACGGCAGTGGGTGTTAGTCGTTAATTTTGCGCCTGTTTTGTAAGATTTTTTCTATTTACGGTTCACGATGATCATTATAGAAACCCCGTTCCAATAAACCATCAGGCAAAAGAACAGGAATTATGAGTTATTCACCAATCGTTATAGGCAGATGCACAATAAAATGCGCCCTGCTTCACAGACTGCTAAATAGCAAAAATCGTGCGGTGATTTTGTCGTTATAAATTAACAAACAGCGAAAGGGTAAAGAGTTAGAAAAATGTCGCCGTAGTAATGATAAGGTACAGAGTCTGCTGGCAGAAAATGTCCATACCTGCCGATGTCTATTAATCAGTACGCAGGGTATAGACTATTTGCACCATAGGCGGTGGTAAACCACACTTGCCAGATAAGAAGTTGGAGGAGAGCAACGTGCAACGTGAACAAGTTTTAAGCAGTGCGCTCAATCTATTGGAGCAGCAAGGACTGGCAAACACCACGCTGGAGATGCTGGCAAAAGAGGTGTCAGTTGAAGTCAGTGATCTGGCCCGTTTCTGGCCGGATCGTGAAGCTTTGTTGTATGACTGTCTGCGCTTTCATGGCCAGCAGATAGATACCTGGCGGCGACAATTGCAACTGGACGAAACCTTATCACCCAAACAAAAGTTACTGGCGCGTTACCAGACGCTAGGTGAGCAAGTGCAGAATCAGCGTTACCCCGGTTGCTTATTTATTGCTGCATGCAGTTTCTATCCTGATAATGAACACCCGATCCACCAGTTGGCTGAACAGCAGAAACAGGCCTCACTACTCTATACCCAAGAGCTGTTGCAAGAGATGGACGCTGATGATGCAGCTATGGTTGCACAACAGATGGAACTGATTCTGGAAGGTTGTTTAAGCAAACTGCTGGTTAAACGTCAACTCGTCGATGTTGAAATTGCCAAGCGCCTGGCTGAAGATGTATTGGAAGTCGCGCAATGCCGTAAAAATGGCGCACTGGGTTAAGTGATTTACCACTAAGTTTTATCGCTGCCCTGAGATAATTTCTGGTTCTTTTGTCTGAAAAGAAAGCAGTCAGTACAGTTTTAGTGGTTTTAAACCATAAATTCGTTGACGATCAGCGGCCAATACGGTTTAATGCGCCCCGTTGCCCGGATAGCTCAGTCGGTAGAGCAGGGGATTGAAAATCCCCGTGTCCTTGGTTCGATTCCGAGTCCGGGCACCACCTTATTATCAATGGACGTCAACCGACGTCCATTTTTGCATTTAAAATCCTGCTGTTACTGCTATCATCCCCCTACTCCATATCGACTGAATTCAACCTGATTCTACCTACATCAAGTTACACCTGTGGGCACAAATGCGGGTACAGTCCAGTTCGATAATTATTATACCCACAAAATCTCTTCTGGAGGCCATCCATGGCACTCACCGATGTGAAAGTGCGGTCAGCAAAAACCGAAGATAAACCTTACAAACTGACTGACAGCGATGGCATGCATTTGCTGGTTCATCCCAATGGGTCAAAATATTGGCGGCTACGTTATCGCTATCTCGGTAAAGAAAATACCCTGGCATTGGGCGTCTACCCAACCCTCTCCCTTTCAGAGGCGCGGGTTAAACGCGACGCCGCGCGCAAATTGATTGCCGAGGGCTCCGACCCCAGTGAGGTCAAGCGGGCGAAAAAAGCTTTACCCGATGCCACTCAAACATTCGAAGTTATTGCCCGGCGCTGGCATGCTGCTAATAAGCAATGGTCTGAGCAACACAGCGCAAAGGTGCTCAAAAATCTGGAAATGTATCTGTTCCCTGTAAACGGTACTCGCGATATCGCTTCACTCAGGACACCCGACCTGCTCATCCCTATTCGGGTAGCCGAAAATGCAGGGTTTCTTGAAGTGTCTGCCCGTCTACTGCAACGCACCACCGCCATCATGCGTTATGCCGTCCAGTGTGGGATCATCGATTATAATCCGGCTCAGGACATGGTTGGGGCTCTTACCACGGTTAAACGCGTTCACCGGCCAGCCCTCGAACTTAATCGCATCCCAGAACTGCTGGCGCGTATTGAGAGCTATAAGGGTCAACCTCTTACTCGCCTGGCCGTAATGCTTAATCTGTTCGTTTTTATTCGTTCCAGTGAACTTCGTTATGCACGCTGGAGTGAAATCGATACAGAAAGAGCACTTTGGACCATCCCGGCTGAAAGAGAACCTATCCCCGGCGTTAAATTCTCACACCGAGGTTCAAAGATGCGTACCACGCATCTGGTTCCTCTCAGTCAGCAATCGTTAACAATGCTGGAAGAACTTCGCCTTTCTGGTGGTGAGGGTGGTCTGATATTTCCCGGTGATCATGATCCTCGTAAGCCCATCAGTGAAAACACCATCAACAAGGCATTACGTTTGATGGGGTATGAGACCAAGACGGAAGTGTGTGGCCATGGTTTCCGAGCGATGGCGTGCAGTGCATTGATTGAGTCGGGCTTATGGTCACGGGATGCCGTGGAGCGGCAAATGAGCCACCAGGAACGTAATGGTGTTCGGGCAGCGTACATTCACAAAGCCGAGTTTCTGGATGAGCGCAGACTGATGCTGCAATGGTGGGCAGATTTTCTGGATATGAACAGAGAGATTGCGGTGAGTCCGTTTGATTTTGCAAAACAGTATTCATTGAAATAACGCCATCTGACGGTTGCCAACTCATCCAGATATTTGACAAAGAAAAAGGATACCTAGCCGTAAGAATGGTCAGGCATCTTTTTTGCTTATGATCGGCATAAAACTGTGTGGCTGCACAGGATATAATGATAAGAACTCGCTAACCTTGGATAGTTGTGCAACCGATCAGCCAATTAATTTAAACCAGATATTTTGCGCAATAGGGTTCATACCAGTAGCTAAGCGGTGTCTCATGACTATTCTAATGAAGGAGTTGCTCATAATGAAACAAGGACCGTTGACAGAGAAAGAACTAAAATGGCTGGGTGACGTTCTGATGGAATATGGCAACGATGATTCCATATTGGACGTTACTGAGCTGGATGGCATGCTTACGGCTATTCTTTCCGGACCAAATATGATTTCGCCAAAGCGCTGGTTGTCAGTCATCTGGGGTGGAGAAGAATATGCCCCCGAGTGGAAATCCAAGTATGAATTTACGCGCTTTATGAACCTCACCTTTCAGCACATGAATGACATTGCCGAGCGGCTTTGTTACAACCCCGAGCAGTTTGCGCCGCTTTTAGAATTTCGCACTATAGAGAATAAAGAATATATCATCGCGGAAGAGTGGTGTTTCGGCTATATGAGAGGAGTCGCGCTGGATGACTGGTCGGCGTTGCCTGAAGCACATATCGCTGAGTTAGAAGCCATTGCCCTCCACGGCAAAGAAGAAAATTTTCCACTACTTGAAAAAATGTCATTAGACGATATTCAACACAGCATCGAGAAGATACCACTAGCAGCACTCAGCCTACATGCGCACTGGCTGCGCCAGAGACAACCAGTAACAAAGACGCCGTTGCCATCACCTATTCCTTATGCCACCCTGCCGAAAACGGGACGTAATGATCCCTGCCCCTGTGGCAGTGGTAAAAAATTCAAACAGTGCTGTTTACACTGATCGCGGTCAGCCCTGCGCTGAATGCCAGAGTAGCCTTTGCCAAGTCTTCACCTCGGTAATTTGAATTGTGTAATCCCCTGTTTTGATATCGTTATACCCGAACCAAAACAGATTAAATTATGGCTGGAATAGTTGTTGCATCTGAACAAAAGCATGGCCGTTGATATACTCGCCAGAGATCTACATAAGACGTAATCCAATCCACCGAAACCGCAGAGAAATAACCAAAGGTAACAGGCCTCAATGTACCACTAAGCTCAAATCCATCATGATTTTATATTTTTATTAAATTACAGTTAAATTATTGAG
>NZ_JAZGQA010000127.1:0-13484 GCF_048593855.1 Yersinia sp. 2542 StPb PI | reverse complement strand
GGTTAATGATGGAAAAGAATAGATGGGTAAAGAGAGGTGTTGCTGTATTACCGCTGATTATCACCTGCCATACAGCAGTAGCCAGCTATCACTCAGATATAAACGATGGTCTAACGATTAGCTCCTCATTGGGATTATTGAATGCAGAATCACAAGAGTTTGTTTATCAGCCCCAATATAATGGTCGCAAGCTAAGCCAGATAGATTGGAAAGCGGAAAACACGCCTATTGTAAAAATGGATATATCATGGGATCTGTTATCACGGTTAACATTAACCGCGCGCGGATGGTCCACATTATCACCCGGTAAGGGGGTCATGGATGATTATGATTGGAAAACATTAGGGCAATCTAAGTGGACTGATTGGTCTCATCACGAAAAAACCAATTTAAATTATGCGAATGAAATCGATCTTAATGCAAAATTTTGGCTTTTAAAGCAAGAAAATTACCGTATTGGTATGATGGCCGGTTATCAGCGCAATAATAATAGCTGGACATCTTATGGTGGAAACTATAATTACAATAGTGGTAATAACCTATTTACAGGTTCCGATAGTGTTACCAACATTGGTTATAAGCAAAAGTTTGAAATGCCCTATCTTGGCTTAGCCGGGAGCTATCATTATCAAAAATTTGAGTTTAATACCTTGCTGAAATACAGCAGTTGGGTAAATGCCTATGGTGATGATGAACACTATTTACGTCAACTTTCATTTAAAGACAGCAGCAAAGGCTCTCGCTATTACGCAGTCGTGATTGATGCGGGCTACTACGTCACCGATAACACTAAATTATTTGTTGAAGCGTCCTGGAACAGGCATGCCGAAGGAAAAGGAGATACACAAATCATCGACACTGGTGCAGGTGTTTCTGCAAATGTAGCTAATAGCGCCGGCATTGCTCAACAAAATCAAACTATCACTATAGGTTTGCAGTATAAATTTTAATCTAATCCCCCTCTTATTACTGCCATCCCTCAGCATCAATGCAACCTGAAAACCACTGTTTTAGCTGCATTGATGCTAATTTTACCCTTTTGATGTCACTATTTTTTTCAACTTTATTTGAATTTTTACCTTCAAATGAAGCAGAAAGGAATAATCAAGCTTATGTTTTTATTGAATATAGATGTCAATAAAATCCACCTACTTTGTCACCGTTACATAAAGAAGTATTAACAATGGCGTATTAATTACAGTTTGTTACTGTGACACAGCTCAAGTTTATCTCTGCCAAGCCGTTACTTGAATCATGCCTTCCCTCTTATTTAGGACGCTCTATGCTTGATTCCATTCGTTCACGTATCTTGGCTGCCTGTATCATCATCGTGGCAGGCTCTCTGGCCATTAACACCTATTTTAACTACTCGGTTGCCAGTAAATATAACAATAGCGCCATAGATAATACCCTGACCGCCGTTACCGCCAGTCATGGTGTCGGGATCGCCGATTGGGTTGCCTCCAAAACACAAATGATTGTGTCACTAAAAGACAGCGCGCTGACGGCAGACCCGACAGCGGCACTGCGACAAGTTGCAGCCGCAGGTAACTTCATCAACGTGTATATCGGTTACGCGAACAAAACCGCGATTTTTTCTAATCCCGATGGTATTCCAGCCGGCTACGACCCCACTGGGCGGCCATGGTATCTACAAGCGGTAAAAGCGGGCAAACCCGTGGTCACCCCACCCTATGTTGATGCTGGAACCAATCAGTTAGTGGTAACGTTCGCATTGCCGATTATTCAGGACGGCAGCGTTAAAGGGGTATTGGCCGCTGATGTCACCATGGACAGCGTGATTGCAAACGTGAAATCCATACACCCGACTGAAGACAGTTTTGGTATGTTAATCGATGCCGATGGCACCATTATCGCTCATCAAGATGCGAAACTAGCCCTTAAGCCACTGAGCGATATTGCGCCGACGCTGGACCTTAAAACACTGTTAACAGCAACTGAGCCTGTCGCTGCCAATATTGGCGATAACAGTAAATTGCTGCTGGCCCAAGCAGTACCAGGGACTCAATGGTTTACCGTTGTCGCCCTGGACAAAGCTCAAGCTACCACCGGCATGCGGTCGTTACTGACCACATCACTGGTGACACTGGTGATTATTATTTTAATCGCTGTTGTCATTATTAGCCTCATTACCAAACGTGCTCTGGCACCGCTGACCCATGTGCATAAAGCCATGGATGCTATCAGCTCCGGCTCAGAAGACTTAACTCAGCGATTGCCGGTAGAAGGCCGTGATGAAGTGGCAAAAATAGCCCTTTCGTTCAACAATTTTGCCGACAAACTGAGTGTAGTCATGGCGCAAATCCGTGATACCAGCGAATCAGTACGGATTGCAGCCAATGAGATAGCGGCAGGCAATCAGGATCTGTCGGGCCGCACAGAGTCTGNCGCCGCCAGTTTGCAGCAAACCTCGGCGGCGTTGGAACAAATCTCGGCAACCGTGGCCCACTCCGCCAGTGCAGCGCGGCAGGCCAATACTGCGGTACTTTCGGCGGCTAACGATGCTTCACGTGGTGGCGAGGTGATAGCTAAAGTCATCACCACAATGGAATCGATTGAAGCGGCATCTGGCAAGATCGGCGATATCACCAGTGTGATCGACGGTATCGCTTTCCAAACCAATATTCTGGCACTTAACGCGGCGGTAGAAGCGGCACGCGCGGGTGAACAAGGACGCGGTTTTGCTGTGGTCGCAGGGGAAGTTCGTACATTGGCACAGCGCAGTGCACAGGCTGCGAAAGAGATCAAAACGCTGATCGAATCGACCGTCAGCAGTGTGGCATCTGGCTCCGGCCAGGTACGTCAAGCCAGTAATACCATGACCGAAATCGTCAGCAGCGTGTCAGATGTCACCACCATTATGTCTGAAATAACCAACGCAGCCGATGAACAAATGCGCGGCATTCACGAAATAAATAGTGCGGTCGCGCAATTGGATACCATGGTGCAACAAAATGCCGCATTGGTGCAGGAATCCACCGCAGCATCTGCGGCGTTACAAGCTCAGGCTGCTGATTTAACCAGTGCAGTGAATCAATTTAGGATCTAGTTCAGCATCGGTATACATAGATAAAATACCGATTGGTTTCAGTGGGTTGAAAATCACCCACTGAAACCCCCTACCCCAGCAATATTCGTGCACCAATTTTAATCGGTGCAAAATTGTCGTGTTTCATACCCGCTTCAGTTAATGCCTGCTTGAGTTGTTGTGGTGGTTCATCCAGTGGTTCGTCAGCCAGTTCAAACACCCCCCAATGAATCGGTACTGTCATCGGCTGCTGTAATTGTTTAAATAACTGCACCGACTGCTGTGGATCCATATGTTGGGCCTGCATAAACCACCGCGGAGCATAAGCACCAATGGGCAAGGCGGCATAATTGAATGGCCCTAACCTTTCGCCAATGGTTAACAGTTGCTGGCAATAACCTGTATCACCGGTAAAGTAAAAGTTAATATCATCACGCTTGACCACCCAACCAGACCACAAACTTTGGTTACGATCCCAGGGTGTACGCATGCTCCAATGCCGTGCCGGTACACAATGAAACTCAAATTCAGCTGCAAGGTGTTTATCCCACCAATCCAGTTCATGAACATGGCGAGCACCCTGCTGTAGTAACCAACTTTTTAACCCTAACGGTGCCAGAAAAATCAGCTTGGGGAAGCGGCGCAATAATTGGCTAATCGTTGTCACATCCAAATGGTCGTAATGGTTGTGAGAAATCACTACCACATCTATATGGGGTAACTCTTTTACACTGGCAGGTACCGGTGTTCTCCGTGCTGGCCCGTAAAAATTGAGCGGCGAGGCACGCCCGGAGAGTACCGGATCAAACAAAACCGTTTTCCCACTGACCCGCAATAACAGCGACGCATGGCCTAGCCACCACAACGCATCCTGCTGCCCGCTAAAATCAGCCGCTTGCCACCAGTCAGTGACAAACTGCGCATATCCTTGCTGCGGCGGTTTTGGTAGCGACTGGCGTTTTCGCTCTTCACGCCAGCGCTTCAAATCTTGTGGATGATGAACAACCGGCTCCAGGTTCTGAAATCCAAACTCAGTGTGATGTGGCTTACTGGCATCATAATAGGGGTTTTTCTTTGCCATTCTACGTCCTTCACTGTCAGCCGCGATTGCAACCAACATTTATTCATGGGCTATGCCCGCAATAATTCGCCCTTTCACAAAAGTGATATTTTCACACTGTAAGCAATAGCGCTAATTCTAGTAATGGTCTTTCATTTTGCTGGTTAAAATCTTGCCACACGTGTCACGGTCATTATTGTCACAAAATGGCATTATCAATTAGTCGCATTATCATGGATATTCTGTTTTTTGCTGAATACCACCCTGGCTACTAATTTGATTCATATCAATTTTTACTGTAATAGGCGCCTTTTCTGGCCGAAAAACCCTTTTTCGTGATCGAACACTCATTTTTATAAACGCCATACCTTTATAAAGAAAACGATTATCCATTATTAATGAAACATTGTTTTAATTTGAGGCGGCAGTAAAAATGAGTAAACAGATTTCAACAAGGCATACGCTGGCGTACGGGAGTGCCAACTTACTGGGAAGTGGGGCACTGGCAATCAGCGGAGCCTGGCTGATGTATTTCTACACCACCTTTTGCGGGCTATCAGTCGTAGAGGCTGCGACTATTTTCTCAATCGCCAGTATTCTTGATGCGATTAGTAATCCAGTAATGGGTTATATCACCGATAACTTCTATAACACCAGACTGGGCCGCATCTTTGGTCGTCGTCGCTTCTTTATCTTACTGGGGATCCCGCTGGTACTTGTCTATCCAATGTTATGGATGAGCGGTTTTGGCTTTTGGTATTACCTACTGACCTACGCGCTGTTTGAACTGATTTATACCTCCATCATGGTGCCATATGAAACATTGGCGACCGAGATGACCACCGATTTTGCCAAACGCTCCAAATTAACTGGTTCTAAAGCCATTTTCGGTAAAGTAGCAAACTTTTTGGCCGCTTTCATTCCCGGTCAGTTTATTGCCATTTACGGTAAAGATTCTGCAACCCCCTTCCTTTATACCGGTATCGCCTACGGTCTGATTATGTGCTGCGCGATGATCTGGCTTTATAGCTCATCATGGGAACGCCCAGCGAGCGAAGTGGTCCGTGAAACCACTAGCAGTTTCGGCCAGGCGCTGAAAAAGCTGTGTGTTGATATGGCGTCTACTTTCCATCTGCGCATTTTCCGCAAGCATCTGGGTATGTATCTGTTCGGCTTTGGCGCGGAGTGGTTATTCGCATCGGCATTTACCTACTTTATTATTTTTGGTTTAGGTCAAGATGCCGCACTGGTTTCTCAGCTCAATAGTTTCAGTTCAATAATGCAGTTGATTTCCACCGCCGTCTTTATCGGTATCTGCGTCAAAATGGGCTTTGCTCGCCCGTTCCGCATCGCTCTGCAAGTGGTTATTGTCAGTGTGATTGCCTATGCCGCGCTCTATTTCACTGGCTGGTCGCAAACAACAACTGTGATTGTACTGTTCTGTATTACCGCAGTTTTCGGTTTAAGCACCGGGGGTATTTATTATATTCCGTGGACGGTTTATACCTTCCTGGCGGATGTGGACGAAGTATTGACCGGCCGTCGCCGTGAAGGGATCTACGCCGGAGCCATGACCTTTGCAGGTAAAATGGTACGTTCGATTATTGTTTTCGCCATGGGCTGGACATTAAGTCGCTTTGGTTTTGTCTCTGGGCAATCGAGCCAACCGGAAGTTGCCGTGCAAGCCATTGTAGGGGTATTTGCCATCGGCGTTATCGCTCTGGCACTGGTGGCTATCTACTACACCACCCAAATGAAACTGGACCGTAATAATCACAAAATCCTGCTAGAAGAGATTGAGCGGATTAAAGGTGGCGGTGCCATGGCAGATATTCCGGCCCATGCCAGAGCGGTTGCTGAAGAACTGACCGGCTGGAAATATGAACAGTGCTGGGGCAACAACCACCTTGGCATGAAAGAATCATCCAATGTGGCTCCAAAGCCTGTGACTGAAAGCTAATTGATTTTCGGTTTTAACCACAAAACGCATCGGCCAACACCGGTGCGTTTTTTATTATGTGGAATAACCTTATGATTCTACTAAATTAACTGCAGAATTTCATTCGTTTGACGATATCCCGCTAGTGAGCAACTCGCGAGCCTAAATCACGATCCTGGGTTTCGCCGTGGATCAGATGTGTCAGTTCTTCAACACATTGAATCAGCCCATGTTCGATGCGGTAAAAAGCGATAACTTTCATCAAGACCCTTTGCCCGCTCTTTTTGACCACATCAACCAAGTGCACACTGGCAATCTGATCACCATCCGCAATCACTTTTTCCAGCGTGATGGTTCCACTCGCAAGTGTGCTTTTCAACACCTGCACATGGCGAATAAACGCCTCATAATCTAATTGATTACCATCAGCTTGCTGTTGATAATCGGTCGAAAAAAATGCAGCAACATCTTGAGTGCTATAGCTCGAGTCAGCCAAAGCAGTAAATACCTGTTGAAGAAATTGTTTTGCCTGTTGCGAATTCATCATGGTGACTCCGGTTATCCAGCGCCAATGCTGAGAATGCCAGACTAGCAATATCCTTGTGGCCTTGATAACGTATCTGAGTCATTCAATACGGTTTTTACGCCATGCAAGCTCATTTAATTGATCCTTCACAACTGATGCTGACAACGATGCCAGTATTGACCGTGGTACAGCGTCACGACAAGCTGGCGCGAATGACGCCGCCGCATCGCCACAGTGCGGGCCAATTATTAGCAGCAATAAATGGCTTGCTAACTATCGTCATACCCGAGGGTCAATGGGTGGTACCGGCAACACATGTGGTCTGGCTTCCCCCTCATCAACAGCACGGTTTCCGCTCGCACGGCCCTTTTCACGGCTGGAGTGTATATTTGCGCGAAGATGTCTGTGCATCTTTACCGCTACAGCCGCGAACGATGCAATTAAGTGGCTTATTACGAGAAACCGTAAATCGCGCAGCGCAATGGCCCCGAGGGGAATTACTTGAGAACCAGCAGCGGATTATGGCGGTGATGCTAGACGAAATTGCATCATTACCTGCCGAACCATTTGAATTACCAATGCCACAAGATCCACGGCTGATAAAAGTCGCGCATGGGTTACTGAGCGACCTGGCTAACAAACAGAGAATGGATCAATGGGCACACTGGGCAGGAATGTCACCCCGAACACTAGGCCGTCGTTTCATCGCAGAGACGGGCTATAGTTTTAGCCACTGGCGGCAACGCGCACGTTTCATGCGCGCGCTAGAAATGCTGGCAGAGAAAATACCCGTGACCCATGTCGCGTTGGATGTCGGCTACGAAAACCTCAGCGCTTTTATTGATCAATTTCAGCGCGTTTTTGGCGTGACACCCGGCAAGTACTTCCCGGTAATGTAAATTATTCGTCTGTCTGAAAATTTCAGCATGTTTTATGCCAATATCCGATTACTATAAGCACACGACCACTTACTTTGTTTTTGAACATGGATAAAAGATTGTTGAAACATTTCACTGCCCCGCTACTGGCCGCTGCTCTATTCACTATTCCATTGCACAGCGATGCCAAGACAGAGCTTTTGACCTCACAAGTTGTTGATCAATATGCCGAACATATTTTCTATAACAGTGGTGCCATGGGAATGGCTCTGGTGGTTATTGATAACAATCAAGTGGTAAATCGTAGTTTTGGGGAAACCAAACCCGGTAACAACCTGCGTCCACGGCCAGACTCACTGATTCGCATTGCATCAATTACCAAGCTAATGACCAGTGAAGTGATGGTAAAACTGGCCGATGACGGCACGGTAAAATTGACCGATCCCCTGCGAAAATACGCACCTAAGGGCGCGCGAGTCCCTGCTTATAACGCAAAACAGCCGATTACCTTGCTGAATCTGGCCAGCCACACCAGTGGCCTGCCGCGCGAGCAACCCGGTGGCCCACAAAAAAGACCGGTGTTTACCTGGCCGACTAAAGATAACCGCTGGCAATGGATGAAGCAGGCCACGGTCACCGTGCCGCCTGGGGTTAAAGCCGCCTACTCCAATTTGGCCTACGACTTGCTGGCCGATGCGCTGTCACGGGCATCAGGCAAGCCTTATAGCAGTTTGCTGCGTGATAAAATCACCGCTCCGTTGGGGATGAAAAACACCACCCTGACCCCAACGGCAGAACAATGTAACCGTCTGATGGTCGGAGTAGGCAGTAGTCGTTGTGAAAACACCCTGGCGGCGGCGGGAAGTGGTGGGATTTACTCAACACCGGAAGATATGCAGCGTTGGATGCAGCAATTCTTAGCTTCTGATAACAGCGCGCGCAAAAGCTCAGCCAAACGTGAACAGGCGCTCTATTTCCAACGTCGTGATTTGGTGTCATTAAAAGGTATGGATGTTGCCGGTCAGGCAGACGCACTGGGGTTAGGCTGGGTCTACATGGCGCCTAATGCCGAACTACCAGGAATTATGCAAAAAACCGGTGGTGGCGGTGGGTTTATTACCTATATGGCGATGATTCCAGAAAAGAACATTGGGGTTTTCGTCGTGGTGACCCGTACCCAACTGACTAAATTTACTAATATGAGTGATGGCGTTAATCGATTAGTCGCTCAATTGGCGAAGAATAGTTAGCATCAGCTCAATTGCGGTGAACATAGGCCCGTTTTAGTTCCCAGCATTTTTCGATATATCGACCGAATCACAGCTCGGTGAGTATTCCTTCGGTATCAGATTGTTAGGTGACATATGCGGGCATTCGATGTCAGTTTGCCGCAAACCGCCCCAACACAGCACAACCCGCGGTGCTGGTAGGTAGCACCGGATCGGCGATGGGCAAACATACCTGCGCATAGATGTAGCCCGTCGCATCAATATGCTGCCGCTCAATGATGCTAACTCTCGGGCCGTGAGGAAGATAAGGCGCACAGTTGCGCCATAAAGGACGTGCCGTTCTGTGGCGGGGCCGCGTTAAAGAAATCACAAACAGTGGCCCCTACATCAGACAGCGTTGTGCGGTAACCAATCTCCCCTCCGGCAATTCCTGGTCGCCACACCAGTAAGGGCACATTCTCGCGAGTGTGATTACTATGCCCAATTGTCGGGTCATTACCGTGATCTGCCATCACCACCAGGCAATCATCCTGCTGCATTCGCCCCATCAAGATCGCCAGATTCTGATCCACTACCTGCAACCTTTCGGCGTAGCGCGCCACATCCTGTGCGTGACCCGCCAGATCGGTTTCCTGAATGTTAGTGCAGATAAATCCATCTCCTGGTTTTTGCAATTCCGCCAAGGTGATATCCATGATGGTCTGGGTATCGACCAGATTTTGATAGTTGGTACCGTGCGGATTGAGTGCGATATCGGCCACTTTGCCCACCAGCACCGTTGGAATACCAATATCATAGAGCTGCTGTGGAACTTGAACGCAGGCATCTACGCCATAGCCCAGATGTACGACCTGAAATCCTTGTTGATAAACCCCGGAGCGTGGTGCATTAATCCCGATATAACGACCCTGTTTCTCCTCTGCGGCAGCGAGTAGCTGCTCACTGCTCGCTAGCAAGCCACCAAAAGCAATCACCCGACCCACCTTCACACAGCTACGCACTATCTCACCAATGGCACGGACATCAGCAAACGAAATCGCACTCAGGTTAGCGCTGATGTTAAACACCTGTCCGAGATCCGCTTCCAGGTTATCGCCGACCGCCGCTGCCTGATTCACCAACAGATACTGCAAGCGGCTTCCCTGACGTTCGACACGCCAACCCGCCGCGACCAGTTTTTGCTCGACCTTATCGATCACCTCGGAAAACGGCATGCGCAGCGGTGACTGCGGGCGGGTACCCAGTATTTCCTGATGCCCCATAAAGGTGTCACCACCTTCGTGTTGCAGCGCTGCCCTGCCGTATACCGCCGTTAGCGAAGGTTTCATCACGTTCGGCGCGAACCCCAGAGCGTTGATGAGCCCCAATTGTTCAAGTGTCGGTAGACTCAATTGCGGAAAACGCTCCAGAATATGCCCACAGGTATTCGCACCGAGGTCCTGCGGCCTGACCTGAGGCACATCGGCCATGCTTCCTACACCAAAGCTGTCTATGACTACCACCACGAATTTACTCACCTTGCCCCCTGAATAACATTGTCGAGTCTGTCATACAGCGCTTCGAGTACTGGGTGACCAGACACAATAGCGAAAACCAGTGCCACATCGCTACGCGTGACGACAATCTGAGTACGGAAACTGACTTACCTGCACCGAATGACTTAGGTGCAAGGCCTGGAGACATAGCTTGCCGCTAGACTCCATCAGATTAAAAGCCTAATAATCATTTTTTTGAATATTTAACATGAAGGCAAAACTCACTGGCATTAACCTTTATGCGCCATCCACAAGCTGAACAGATTAGCTAATAAATACCCCTCTTCATTCGGGTGTAGGGCCAAATTAAACCGTGACAGCAGCGCCAAATGGATCTGTAAAATTTGTGGAAACGCGTCAGAGGCTCTGATTTCAGCCAACAATTCATCATCAAGCGGCCCAACTTCCTCACCACGGCGACTGCGCATTAATGCATTTGCCATATGCGTGAGCGCCATTTCCCCCTGCTCCGTGCGCACCGGCAGTGCCCATACCGTTTCCAACTGTGCGACAGCCTTTTTCATGCCATCGCAGATGTCCTTATCAATAACCCCTGCCTGATATAGCACGTTTAGCCGATTCTCCATACCGCCAACTCCCTTGATAGCTTTTAGTCATTGGGTTGCTGCCCGGCGTTCAACGCCCGTGCTGTGATCAGCCAACAATAATTGAATATAGATAACAAGCAGAGAACAGACAAAAAGAGAATGGGATCACAAAAAGAAATAACCGAGGAGGGGGCAGCAGAAAATCAGCAATGGCAGCAGTACAAAGGCAAAAACCCGCTATCTTATTCAGATAACGGGTTTTTAATTGGTGCCGGCACCAAGAGTCGAACTCGGGACCTACTGATTACAAGTCAGTTGCTCTACCAACTGAGCTATGCCGGCGAATTTTTTTGGAACGTTAGTACGTTTCCTTGGCGCGCAATATAGTATAACTCAGAACAAACAATCAAGCGTTATCAACAAATTATTTGTATCCCGCTTCATAAAACAACAGATTGATGAATAAATGAGCGTGGCAGTGATCATAATCGGATTCCCATCACCAATCGATACCTTTCTGCGCCTTAATTCCATGATCAAATGCATGCTTCACCGGTCGTAACTCACTAACGGTATCTGCCAGTGCGATAATTTCCCGGTGGCAGGCTCGCCCGGTGATGACCACACTTTGATGTACAGGCCGATTTTTTAACGCCGCCAACACCTCATCCAAGCTCAAATAACCGTAAGTGAGCATATAAGTGAGCTCATCCAAAACCACAAGATGGTAACCAGGGTCAGATAACATCCGCGCGCCCTGCTGCCACACTAGCCTGGCCGCTTGGATATCCGCCGCTTTATCTTGGGTATCCCAGGTAAAACCGGTTGCCATGATATGAAACTCGACCCCGTTACGCTCCAGCAGGTTACGTTCACCACACTCCCAGTCCCCCTTGATAAATTGAAGCACACCTACCCGCATATCATGGCCAACGGCTCTGGCTGCGGTTCCAAATGCGGCGGTGCTTTTCCCTTTGCCATTACCGGTAAATACAATAATGATCCCGCCGTTTTTTGTCGCGGCAGCAACCCGCTCCTCAACCTGTTGCTTAAGATGTTGCTGCCGCTGCTGATAGCGTTCTTCGTACATGGTGGTTTCCTCAGCACAACGTTATTTCTGACAACCGGCACAGGCCTTGATTTGAATTTGATCAAAGAATGAATTGCCTTTGTCATCAACGAGTATGAACGCCGGAAAATTCCTGACTTCCATCTTCCACACAGCTTCCATTCCCAACTCGGGATACTCAAGGCATTCCAGACTTTCGATATACTCCTGTGCCAGAATGGCCGCAGAACCGCCGATACTGCCCAAATAGAAGCCACCGTGTTTATGGCATGATTCGGTGACTTGCTGGCTACGATTGCCTTTTGCCAACATGATTAAGCTGCCCCCCTGGGATTGAAACAGATCGACATAAGGATCCATGCGCCCTCCGGTGGTTGGCCCCATCGAGCCGGATACCAATTCATCCGGTTTTTTTGCAGGTCCGGCATAATAGACGGGATGATCTTTCATGTATTGAGGTAATGGCTGGTTCTGTTCCAAACGCTGTTGCAGCTTGGCATGCACAATATCGCGGGCAACAATTAACGGGCCATTGAGTGATACGCGGGTGGATACCGGGTAGAGTGAAAGCTGTTGACGAATTTCATCCATCGGGCGGTTAAGATCAATGTTAACTACCGCCCCTTCGTTATTAATCCGCAAATCTTCAGGAATATATCGCTCAGGGTGGCGTTCTAATTTCTCCAGCCATATGCCCTCTTTATTAATTTTGGCTTTAATGTTCCGATCAGAAGAACATGAAATTGCCNTCCCTATCGGGCAAGAGCCACCATGACGCGGCAAGCGAATAACCCGAACATCATGTGCAAAATATTTGCCACCAAACTGAGCACCCAAGCCAAATTCACGTGAAGCTTGTAACAGATCCTCTTCCAGCGCCTTATCACGGAAAGCCTGACCGAACGCATTACCCGCGCCAGGTAAGTTATCGTAATATTTTGTCGAGGCGAGTTTGGCGGTCTTCAAGGTTAATTCAGCGGAGGTACCTCCTATAACAAAAGCAATATGATAAGGAGGACAAGCAGCCGTTCCCAGGCTCTTCATTTTCTCAATTAAAAAGGCTTTGAGTTTTGCCGGTTCCAACACCGCTTTTGTTTCCTGATAAAGCGCTGCTTTATTGGCGGAACCGCCGCCCTTATTCACAAATAAGAACGAATATTGCATACCCGAGGTAGCAAAAATATCAATTTGCCCAGGAAGATTGGTGCCGGTATTCACTTCGTTATACATATCTAACGCCGCATTTTGTGAATAGCGCAGATTATCTTGGCGGAAGGTGTTATAGATGCCGCGTGATAATGCTTCGGCATCATCAGTATCAGTCCAAACCCGTTGGCCTTTTTTCGCCACAATGGTGGATGTGCCCGTATCCTGGCAGTTCGGCAAAATACCTTTGGCTGAAATCTCCGAGTTTCTCAATAATTGCAATGCGACATATTTGTCATTTTCGCTCGCTTGCGGATCATGCAAAATGGCGGCAACTTGCTGCTGATGTGCTGGGCGCAGGAAGAATGAGGCATCATGGAACGCTTGCTGGGAGACTAATGTCAGCGCTTCAGGTTCAACTTTTAATACTTCGTTGCCATCAACCTCAATAGTGGAAACATACTTATCCGTTAACAAGTAATATTCTGTGCGGTCCTCAGACAGA
>NZ_JAZGQA010000126.1:0-13687 GCF_048593855.1 Yersinia sp. 2542 StPb PI | reverse complement strand
CTAAGCGGGAATTATCTTACACAGAAAATTCTTGGATTTCGCGCCCCCCAGCCAAAAAAGGAGGTTTCCTACAAATTGACCGGAAATTGGGCTGGTAGCGGAGGGATAAGGAGGTATGTTCAGACAATAAAAAACGCTGCCAATGGCAGCGTTTTACAGTTTCGTTTGGTATCTCGGACAACAGGAATAAAAATCAGCTAACTGCGCGAACCGCTACTTAGGACACGACGGCCATCGCGATAACGCTTATTCCAATAATCTTCATTTAGGCTCGATATCGTCACACCGACACTGGTCGATGCATGCACAAATTTATCGTTACCTAAGTAGATACCTACATGGCGGCCAGTCGAACCTGCACGGAACAGCACCAAATCACCGGGGCGCAATTTAGTTCGTTGGATTGTTTTGCCAAGATCCTGCTGCTCAGAGGTTGAGCGTGGCAAATCCATACCAAATTGTTCACGGAAAGTGGTTTGTACAAATGCGGAGCAATCAATACCGCGTTTGCTGCTACCGCCTAAACGATAACGAACCCCCTTCCACCCTGCATACTGTTCTAAAATCTTCGACTTGACGTCAACGTTGCGTACCATCGCTTCGAATTCATCCTGAGAGGCTTGCAGTAAAAGCCCATCTTTGTCATTAACTGCACGCATCTCAGTTTGCGCATTATGTAAGTTCGAAGTCTGTGATGAACTACACGCGGATAACATTACCGCTGCTGCAACCGCAGGAATTACCCGCAGAATATATCTCATAATAGGTTGAGACTTGACCATTGTTGTTGTTTTCCCTTGCTGTCCTTACGACGGATGTCGCTACCAAAAAAACCAAACGAATCGAGATTATTGATTGAGATCCGATTAGACAATCACTTAACTGAATAACTGTGCTAGAACGCACAATATTAATCATGCAAGAGGCGAATGACCCAAATCCGAACACAAACGTTTTCGAGATTACCGTAATGATTAATAAAAGGCGAGACCTTTTACATCCATTATTATAGCTAAAGGTTATGTAACATAATGTAAAATTTCAGATTAAAAATGGATAGCTGGATTTGTAGCCGTTTGGTAACAATAAATGAAGGAAAAGGTTAAGGTAAGAGAAAGGCAAAAAATGGACTTTTTTGCCTTAATATAAAGCCAATAACGCTATTGGCTTTTTGCCCCTGGCAGATTCCGGTTAATCACATCAATTATCTTGTCACTTAATGGCGTCAGCAATACCCAGCTTATCCCAACCAGCACTATCGACAGTGAGCCGACCGCAATGTCAGTAAACCAATGCGCGCCAATCATCACCCGTGGCATTGAAAAAATAACGACGATCAGTAGGGCAATGGCAAAAGCACTGCGGGAAAAATAGCGCAGCATAAAGCAGGCAAAGATCATCAGCATCATGCCATGGTCGCCAGGGAAACTATCACTGGAGGCATCTTTGGTTGGAATACCGGTTAATTCACTGACGCGATTTATATTTTCAAACGTTAGTGTCGGGCTGGGATGCGAAACAGGCAGCAGATGGCCTAGTTGATTGAGGACCACCGCAGTTAATAGCATAACAAATCCGGTGACTATCAGGCGGCGACGACCCGCGGGGGTTTCCTTCATATAGAAGTACAAATAAAGCAGCCCCATAGATATAAGGGAAATAACATCGAAAATCCGGTTGTTGGTGATAGCCACCCAATGCAGAAATGACGTGCTGGACAGCAAGTGCTGGTTAAAATAGAAGAATATTGCCGAGTCTATTTTAAACCAAACGCCATGGTGCGCCGGGATATACCAAGATAAGAACAAAGCAATCCCAAGAAAATTGAGCAGTAGTATTGTCGGTAAATTACGCCGAGTCATGCGGGGCCTATAAATTATCAATGTATGAATTGTGTAACAAATAAAAATCGAGGTATATCATACCCCTTTATGTAGTCTGATAGTCAGTAATTGATGCTGTAGCATGTTCCAATCCGCTTCAGAGGCACTAATCAGTTCAATTCGGCTGTCCAGTGGTGCTATTTGACGTGTTTCTATTTGCAAGTCAGCACCTTGCCGGTTAACCACCAAAGTGCCTTCGGCAATACGCATAACACCTTTGACCCGCTCCACTGGATTTAACCGTATCCATTCCAACAATGGAACCGTATCAAACACTGTCTCAGCATTAAATACCCAACCACAGCTCTGATAACCTTGCCCCTGATTCAGCGCCCGCCGCCAAGGTTCGATCCCTTTTAAACGGAGCGCCACCAAGCCTTTTGGTCGCCCTGAACCGTGGTGATGGGTACCGTCAGGCAATTCATTATTATTACTGTGTGGGATATCAAGCAGGGCCGCATCTACCTTTCCTTGTTCTGCATAATAGAGTGGACGTGGCATGGATTGGCGGTCATGCCATTGCTGCAATGCACTGTAGTCTTGTGAGGTGTAGGTATCCTGCTTATTTGCCACGATGATATCTGCGGCCGCCAGTTGGTCGCGGAAGTTCTCATTTTCGGTATAACGCGGTTCACTTAACTGGCGGGCATCGACCAGACAGAGGGTGGCACGCAGGTCAATCCAGGGTTGGTAAATATCGGAGGTTAATAAAGACAAGATCTGTTTTGGATGGCCCAACCCAGTCGGTTCGATTAATAACCGATCCGGTTTTGCCTGCTGTAGCAGCATATTCAAACCCACTTGCATCGGTAACCCATTAACACAACACATGCACCCGCCCGGTATTTCTTTTAATACCGCACCGCTGTCTGCTAATAGCGCACCATCAATACCAATCTCACCAAATTCATTAACCAGTACCGCCCATTTTTCATTTTGCGGTTTTTGTGACAATAAATGGCGAATGGTGGTGGTCTTACCGCACCCCAAAAAGCCAGTAATCAAGTTCGTTTTTGTCATCAGAGGTCTCCTACCGTAAATTTATTTTCAATAACCTCTCAAGAAAAGGCTCAAAGGTGTCGATGTTATCAGAAGAGGATATAACACCAGCCAAGCTTATTATTAAACGAAAAAGGCTAAAAGGCAGACAATTTCCTAGGTATGTTAGGAACCTCGCCTAATAGCGTTGCAAGACTAAGCAATATAATTCACTTCTACGAGGAATCTTAGTGAGTTATAAACGGAGTCGGGCAATAAAAAATGCTCGCTCATTCCCATCGCTCTGGCTGGAATCCTCTATCATTTAAAATGACAGATATGAGAGTCGAGGTGGTTATGATGAATTTTCGAGTGCTAATTATCGTAGCAATAATGTTTTCATGGATAGTCTCCTTTGCTGCAAGTAGTGCGCAATCTACCCGGTCTGCTACAGGAACAATTACATTTTTTGGTGCTATTGTAGATAGTCCATGTGATACCGCTTTCATCGAGAGTATCATTACAACACGTTGTTATCGTAATGGTGAGACATTGACTCAACGGCAAGTTGTTTCTGCTAATATGCCTCTCACTGCCCGTTTACCTGGTAATTTAGCTTCTTCTCATCTGGAATGGTTGAACCCGCAGCGTAGTCTGGGAATTTTCACCGTCACTTATCTCTAATATATTCAAACAATATGACGTATTCCTACAAGCACGGCTTATCACAGTGATAAGCCGTGTTAGATGGATGATGCGATTCAAATGAAATCATCTTGTTTGGCTACAATGATATTGTTCGACCACATGATATACTAACCCTCATTCAGACACCCTTTGGTCAGGCCAATTTGGTATTAGTCACGCCAATACCTGATGCAGGAAATAAGGTTATGCGGTTATATCAGGAAGTGGGCAGTCAATTGCGTGAGGCGATTGTCAGCGGGCAATACAACTTAGGCGATCGTTTACCGCCTGAACGTGACATCGCCGAAAATTTCAGTGTCAGTCGCAGTGTGGTTCGTGAAGCACTGATTATGCTGGAGCTGGAAAAATTGGTGGAGGTACGCAAAGGTTCTGGCGTCTATGTGGTTAACGTGCCCGATATGCCAGCAAGCGGTGAATCCGCAGTGACCTCTGATAGTGGTTACGGCCCATTTGAATTACTGCAAGCCCGCCAATTACTGGAAAGCGAAGTCGCCGCTTTTGCTGCCATGCAGGCGACCAAAACCGATATCATCAAAATGCGTCAAGCCATCGAGCAGGAAAAGACTGCACTGGCTGCGGGGGCAGTGGATGAAAGCGCTGATGAGTTGTTTCATTGCCTACTGGCACAATCGACGCAAAATAGCGTGCTAGCCAATATGGTTACAGAGGCCTGGCAAGCGCGCAAAACCAGCGCCATGTGGCAGGTTGCTCACCGTCACACCCTGGATTTCAGCTACCGTTGGCAGTGGTTAGAAGACCATCAGAAAATCTTGCAAGCTGTGTTACGCCGTGACAGCAAAGCGGCTAAGCAAGCCATGTGGCAGCACTTGGAAAATGTAAAACTAAAACTGCTCGAGCTTTCAGATGCCAACCATCCTGATTTTGATGGTTATTTGTTTGAGTCTGCGCCGTACCAGCTTGAAGAATAATTTACCCTTCGGCCTTGAAGTTGCAGCGGTGTTGGCTGCGCTCACTTACCCGAATCACTTACTTGAGTAAGCTCATCGGGATGCATTTGCTTGCCGCCTACCTGCACCTCCAATGACTTTGGGTAAACCCTTCGGCCTTGAAGTTGCAGCGGTGTTGGCTGCGCTCACTTACCCGAATCACTTACTTGAGTAAGCTCATCGGGATGCATTTGCTTGCCGCCTACCTGCACCTCCAATGACTTTGGGTAAACCCTCCGGTCTTGAAGTTGCAGCGGTGTTGGCTGCGCTCACTAACTCGATTGGAATTAATGAGCCTCACTCTTGAGGCTCATTCGGTGAGTGCGCTAAATTAATCCTGCTGCGCCAAACGTTTTACACTCTCTTTCGCGCCAAATTGTTGCAAGCTGAGGTAAGCCTCGGTGACTGCATCAACAAATACCGGCTGCTGTGGTAAGGACTCACCAAACAGCGACTTCAGTGATAGCAAACTCTGTACCCGGGCAACGCCATCTTCACTGCTGGCGACACATTTTTTAAAACTGTCAGCCATCGGATCACGGATATCTATGGCCTGGCCGTTATCGTCGATCCCACCTACATAGCGCATCCAACCGGCGATACCTAATGCCAGACAGCGATAAGCGCCGCCATGTTGTAAATGCCAACGCACGGAATCGAGCATCCGTTGTGGTAATTTTTGGCTACCGTCCATGGCAATTTGCCAGGTGCGATGTTTTAACGCCGGGTTGCTGTAGCGCTCAATCAATTGATCAGCATAGGCATTAAGATCCACCCCGGTGACGCGCAAGGTTGGGGCTTGTTCATCCATCATCAGGCGACGGGCGGTGAGGCGATAGTTACTGTCGGCCATACAATCATTAATATGTTGATAACCGGCGAGATAACCCAGATAGGAGAGGTATGAGTGGCTGCCATTTAACATGCGCAGCTTCATTTCTTCGAATGGCAAGACATCATCGACCAATTGCACTCCAGCCACTTCCCAGTCCGGGCGGCCCGCGACAAATTTATCTTCAACTACCCACTGAATGAACGGCTCACAAGCAATACCACAAGGGTCTGCTACGCTCAGGGTATCGGCAATTTGTTGCAAGGTTTCAGCGGTGGCGGCTGGAACAATACGGTCGACCATAGTATTAGGGAAGGTGACATGTTGACTGATCCAACTAGCCAGTTCTGGGTCTCGGGCCATAGCCAGGCCGAGGACGGCATTTTTCACGACATGGCCATTTTCTGGAATATTATCGCAAGAAAGCACAGTAAAAGGGGGTAGGCCGCGTGAGCGACGTAAGCGCAGGGCTTCTACCAGAATACCGGGGGCGGAGGTTGGCGCATCGGGTATCGCCAGATCTGCGCGGATAAACTCATTTTGCAGATCCAATTGGCCGCTACCCGGTTCGATGCAGTAACCTTTCTCAGTAATCGTCAGTGAGACAATCGCCACTTGTGGTTCGGCCAATTTGTCCAATACTTGGATGATGCCATCTAATCGGGCATGGACTGACTCGCAAACCGAACCGACAATAATGGCCTGATTACCTTGCGCCCCTTTTTCCAGCACTGAGAAGAGATGATTCTGTTGGCGTAAATTTTGAATCAAAACGTCGCCACCAAACAAGCTGACTTCGCAAATACCCCAGTCGCCCCCTTGTTTATTTAACACCCGGTCAGTGAGCAGCGCTTGATGGGCGCGATGAAATGCACCAAAGCCAATGTGAACAATGCGGCTTTTCAGTGCTGTTCTATCATAAGTAGGCTGCTGTACGGTTGAGGGAAGGGGGCTGTTGGCAATGGTGTTCATACGTGGCTCCAAAATCATTCACCCCACGATTATTACAAAGGGGCTGACATAAAAGGTGGCAAATAAAAAGTTGTTAGACCAGTTTTAGTCGGCTGTTTGTAGGAAAGAAGCCACACCATACTGACCATTTTCTTTTGCTCGTTGCCATGAATATCGGCTTGCAGTGTAAAGCCATATGACAGAAAATAAAATTGGTAAGTCCAATATTGGTTATATTCGTGAGGTGGATCAACCAATGAGGTTTTGCTTTTTGACACCCGGCGGTTAAAAAGTAAGGATAAAGCTGAGTGATACCTCTTGGAAATCGGTATAACAACATTTTTAGCACCTGAACAGTTTACGCAGAGAAGGTAAAAATAAATGGAACAAACATGGCGTTGGTATGGCCCGCATGATCCGGTGTCGCTGGATGATATCCGTCAGGCGGGTGCAACTGGAGTAGTGACAGCATTACATCACATCCCGAATGGTGAAGTATGGCCGGTGAGTGAGATCAAGCAACGTCAGGCAGAGCTTGCCGCTAAAGGTTTGGTGTGGTCGGTAGTTGAAAGTGTCCCGATTCATGAAGAGATCAAAACGCACAGCGGCAACTATCAGCAACATATTGAAAATTATCAGCAAACGCTACGTAATCTGGCGGCCTGCGGTATTGATACCGTGTGCTATAACTTTATGCCAGTGCTCGACTGGACACGCACAGATCTGGAATATCAACTGCCAGATGGCTCCAAAGCATTACGTTTCGATCAGATAGCCTTTGCTACCTTCGAACTGCATATCCTTAAACGCCCTGGTGCGGTGAATGATTACACTGCGGAAGAACAGGCGCAGGCAGCAGATTACTTCGATGCGATGACTGAAGCGGATATCGCCAAGCTGACGGGCAATATTATTGCTGGTCTGCCGGGGGCTGAAGAAGGTTATACACTGGATCAATTCCGTGCACGTTTGGCGGAGTATAACGGCATCGATAAAGCGCAACTGCGTGAAAATATGGCTTACTTCCTGCAAGCCATTATACCGGTTGCCGAACAGGTTGGTCTGCGTATGGCGGTACATCCCGATGATCCACCGCGCCCAATCCTTGGCCTACCGCGGATTGTTTCCACCATTGAAGATATGCAGTGGCTGAAAGAGACAGTTGATAGTATTCATAACGGTTTTACTATGTGCACCGGCTCTTATGGGGTGCGGGCTGACAACGATCTGGTGAAGATGATCGAAACCTTTGGTGATCGTATTCATTTTACGCATTTACGCTCGACCTGCCGCGAAGGGAACCCAAAGACCTTCCATGAAGGCGGCCATCTGCAAGGCGATGTGGACATGTATTCCGTCGTCAAAGCCATCTTGACCGAAGAGCAACGCCGTCAGGCTGCCGGTGATATGCGTCCGATCCCGATGCGCCCAGACCACGGTCATCAGATGCTGGATGATTTGCATAAGAAAACCAATCCGGGCTATTCGGCGATTGGCCGTTTGAAAGGGTTAGCTGAGGTGCGTGGTGTGGAGTTGGCGCTGAAACGGGCGTTCTTCCCTGAACTAAAATAACCCGCTATTTTTCAATATATTAAGGGCCAGAAATGGCCCTTAACTGTTTTATACCCAACCATACCCAATAGATTTCAAGATGCAGGAAGGCGGCAAGCGAGATACAAATCGGTCGGGAACCGATTTGTACAGCATTTATGCCAGCCCGCAGGGTGAGCCTCAAGGATGAGGCTCATTAATCCCGATGAGCTTACGCAGTCAAGTGATTCGGGTTATTGAGAGCAGCCAACACACCTGCAACTTGAAAGATGAAGGGAATTGGGTATTATTCAGCGCGGCCCATATAACGGCGTTCCGCAATATGAATACGGATTTTCTCACCCGGGCTGATATATTCCGGCACCTGAATAGATAAGCCGGTGCTCATCACAGCAGGTTTGTTGCGAGCACTGGCCGATGCGCCTTTGATGCTTGGGGCGGTATCAACAATTTCCATATCAACAGTCTGCGGCAATTCCAGCGCCAATAATTGACCATCCATCGTCAGAACCTGCATGCCTGGCATACCCCCTTCAGGAATAAATAACAGTTCTTCTTCGATCTGTTCTTTTTTGAAGTTATAAGGGGTGAAATCTTCATCATCCATAAAGACGTATTCGTCGCCATCGATGTAAGAGAAATTCACTGATCGGCGGGTCAGGATGATGGTATCGAGGATCTCATCGCCTTTAAAACGCTCTTCAACTTTTAAACCGGTCCGCACATCAGAAAACCGCATTTTATACAGGGTACTTGCGCCACGGGCGCTTGGGCTTTGCACATCAATATCTTTCACCAGCAGTAACTTGCCGTTGAGGTTGACCGCCATACCACGTTTTATTTCGTTAGCTCTAGCCATTTATTAACCGCCAATCAGGATTGAAGATAAGTTGCGACAAGTTACTCGCGCCGCCAGTTTCAGGCAAGCAAATATCGCCTCCATATTTGAAGTCGCTGGGGCTATTCGCTTGCGGCCTGGCGGCAACAGTAAACGCTTTGGAGATAGCGCTAAAAAGAGGGTTATTCCCGTGTAAAAATGACCCTATTGATAGACCGGTAACCAGCCCAATAGTGCGGCAATATGGGTAATGGCATTGATCAAACCAAACAGGATGATAAAACCAATCATCAAACGCCCGCCGGGAGCACGATAAACAGCCTGTGGGAAGCGTTTACGGCTGGCCCGCGCCATCAGCGCTGGCACTATTACCGCCCAAATGGTAGCCGCTAAACCGGCAAATCCAATGGCATATAAGAAGCCATTCGGGAACAGCAGTGCACCGAGGGTCGGTGGCACAAAAGTGATCAGTGCTGATTTAGTCCGCCCGTTACGGGTATCACTAAATTTAAAGAAGTCGGCAATATAATCAAACAACCCCAGAGATACCCCAAGGAATGAGCTAGCCAGCGCCATATAAGAGAAAGCATTGAGTAACTGGCTGGTGGCCTGACTGGTCGAAATGGTGTCCATCTGTTTTAGCAGGCTACCGATGTTGCCACCGTCAGCAATCACCTGTTTGAAGGCGTCACGGGCGATATTACCTTGAATAGCATACTGCCATAGGACATAAATGATTAACGCGATCAGGGTGCCGTACAGCAGACTGCGCACCACTGCTTTGCTGTCTTTGTGGTAGTACTTCACCAGCCCCGGTACATTACCGTGATAACCAAATGAGGTCAGCAAGTAGGGCAGTGCGGCCAGTGCATAAGGTAAATAGCGGGCGCTGCTATCAGTTTGATTGAATAGAACGGCACTTTGTACATGGCTAAACATGTCACCAACCGACATGACAAATGTAATTACCATTCCGCCGATTAATATCGTACTTAAGCGATCCACTGCGCGGGTCGATAACCAAACGATAAATGCGACCAATAACACAAAGATAAAGCCAGCACCGGTCTGACCAATCCCCACGACATTTTGTAGGGTGTGAGAAATGATTGAGCCACCGGCGGAGATATAAGCGTAGGTCAGGATGTAGAGCACAAAGGTTATCGACAATCCATTGATGGAACTCCAGATCTTACCCAGCAGGTCTTGTACCATGGTGTGAAAGCTGGCCCCGGTGGGGTAGTTCAGGTTAGCTTCCAAAATCATCAAGCCAGAAATCAGCATACAAGCCCAGGTATAAATCAGCAGTATTACTGAGCCGCTGAACCATACCCCGGCTGTGACGATTGGGATTGAGAACATCCCCGCCCCTACAGTGGTTCCGGCGACTATCATCGCCCCGCCAAGGACGGAAGGGCGTGATAACGGTTGGGATACATCCATCGACATCGGTAACTCCAAATATCCTTCATCCTTGCCGCTACAGCAGAATTTGTTGTCTTGCTGTAACGTTAATGACGCGGGCTATAAATAATAGGTTAGTGGTTCTTTTGTACTAGCTTAATGGTACATGCTGGTGAGGGTTCTGTAAACAGACGAATATACTCATGCCGATCATATGATCAGTGATTAGTCTGGTGATGGGATTAACTTGTGATTGAATATCGTACAAATTGGGATTTTAACGGTTAAAAAGTGAACTGATGGTGCGGAGGTGAAAAGCACCGCCTATGGCATGGATCGGTTATTAAACCGCCGGGCAAGGATAGTGCTGGTAGTTAATGGGGGTGATTGCTATTGTCTGCTGTTATTCCACCAGCCTACAGGAGCCTGCTGATGGACTGTCGCTCAGATTGCGGTGCTTGCTGTATTGCTCCTTCTATTTCCAGCCCGATCCCCGGTATGCCATTCGGTAAGCCTGCCAATACCCGTTGTCTGCATTTGGATGAGAGTATGCGTTGCGCCATTTTTCATTCCCCTTCACGCCCGGCAGTATGTGCCAGCTTACAAGCATTGCGGGAGATGTGTGCTGATACCCGAGAACAAGCGTTGGTCTATTTGATTAAGCTGGAAGCGGATACCGCCCCTTCGTGATAGAACGGGCGGCATTATTACGACAGGTCTGATAGGCGCGTTACTTCATATTAGTCATCGGTGTTGCTTCGATGACGAGTGTTTCCAGTGGTTTTAGCTTAACAATCACCGGCTTACTGTAATCGAGTGGCAGAGTTGCATTGGTGCCATATACCCTCTTAAGTGTGAAGCTCGTTGCTTCGCCGCTCGGAATTTCGAAGTTTTTAGTGAGATCTAAATAGTAACTTTGTTCTTTGTCGGATGGATTACGCAATCCAAATACCGCTTTATCTTTATTCCATGAGGCCCAGCCATAAACTTCCAGTGCAGTAGGGTCACCGCCAATCCAATGGGTATCAACCAGCACATCGCTATTTTTCCGTGACCATTTAGCGGCGGTCGCCAGCGTATCCCATTTGTTGTTATTTAACATGGATGGCGTGATGTAAAGCTCTTGTAGCTGGGTTCCCGTTGCAAAGTAGCTCCAGACCTGATCAGCAAAGTCATGGTCGGTCTGCACTTTTTCCAACCCAAAATAGGCATTTTCCGCGCTAACAATGCCGTGGTACATCAGCGAGTTTATCGGGAATATCCTTGTTATTTGAGGTCCAGAAAGGTTATTTGCATTTTGAGTCGGTGCTTTGAGTCTGATAATGATTAGAATTCATGATGTTACCCGACAGTAGCCGGGCAACATTTTGATGACACAAGATTTATAGCGAGGTTTCAGTTTCGGGGATTAACTTATTAGCTGATCCACAGACGATGATTTTACTGCGCACGATGTCTTTCATGGCATCCATACCGACGCGCATGTAATAGCGCGGGTCGTTACCTTCCGGGTTATCGCCAAACCATTTTTTCACCGCCGCGGCGAAGGCGATTTTCAACTCAGTTGCTACGTTTACTTTGCAAACACCCAGTTGAATGGCTCGTCTGACATAGTCATCAGGGACATCGCTTGCACCATGTAGAACCAATGGAATATCGACGGTTTCATGGATTTCTGCCAGGCGCTGGAAATCAATTTTTGGCCGTTTGGCGTACAGGCCGTGGGCTGTTCCGATCGCAACCGCGAGGCTATCGACACCGGTAAGTTCCACAAAGCGACGCGCTTCTTGTGGGTCAGTGAGAAAAGCACTCTCCTCATCGACATTCATATCGTCTTCCACCCCCCCCAGACGCCCTAACTCAGCTTCAACGCTACAATCGTGGCGATGACAAAAATCGACGACACTCTTCACCAGACCCACATTCTCAGCGAATGGGAAGTGGCTACCGTCAATCATCGCACTGCGTACACCGGCGTTGACCTTGCGGCTGATATCGTCCAGTGACTCGTGATGGTCGAGATGCAGCGCGAGCGGCATGCCATAACTTTCAGAGTAGGCTTCGCACAGTGCGTAGATTTCTTCAAAAGCGATGTGCTTAAAGGTGCCGGGCGTACCTGCAAGGATCACCGGTGATTGCATCTCTTTGCAAACTTCTAGAATGGCCTGAATGGTTTCCGCGTTATGGATATTAAAAGCAGGTACGGCGTAGCGCCGAGCCTGCGCATCCTGCAAAAGATATTTGGTAGAAATAATGCTCATGTAGTGATCCTCTCAGCCTTTCCAGGGATGAATAACGACGCCTTTCACTACACGGTTTACCGTGCCGCTGGCGGAAGGGGTGTCGGGGGTGATACCTGCTTTGATAGATTCGCTGAGAGCGAAAATCTGTGTGTACATCAGGAAGCAGAACGCCTGTTCGACATCAATAAACTCTCGGGCTGCGGGTAACAAAATATGCGGGCCTGCGTCGATTTCTGGGCTGGATTCGGCACAAATCGCTACGACGCGCATCGCTTGTTGGTCGCGGCGCAACTCAGCCAGCAAGTCGAGGTCGTATTGACGGGTATAAGGGTGGCTTGAAACCAACACCACAACCAGCGTTTCAGCGTTAACCAGTGATTTTGGTCCGTGGCGAAAGCCGGTGGGGGACTCATAAAACGCCGCTAATTTACCTGCCGTTAGCTCCAGCACTTTCAGTGCTGATTCGCGCGCCACGCCTTGTAATCCGCCACTGCCGAGGTAAACAATCCGTTTAAAGGGCAGGTCACCAAATACGGCAGTGCTAAAGTCGCTCTGCGAAGCAACTATCTGCTTACAGCGCGTTGCGACATCCTGAAAACTGGTGCTGTTGATGACCTCGGGGGCGAAGACCGCCAAACAACTGGCCATCATGGTACTGATGCTACTGGTCATGGCGAAACCACGGTCATGGGTTTCGGTTGGCATTAACAGTGCCAGTGCGTTATCACTTTTCAACGCATTGTGATACAAGCTGCCGGCTTCATTACAGGTGATGACCAGATGGTGGCACTGGCTGACAAGTTGGTTGGTTAAGTCCACTGCGGCGACGCTTTCAGGGCTGTTACCGGAGCGTGCAAAGGAGATGAGCAGTGTCGGGCGCTGGGGAGATAAATAGTCAGCAGGATTAGTAACGAGGTCCGTTGTGGGCACTGCGACAAAATTTCTCTCGCTATGGCGCGACAGCCACGGCGCAATAATATCGCCGATAAATGCTGAGGTACCGGCACCTGTCAGGACAATCTGTAGGTCAGATGTTTGCAGGAGCGGCGCAAGGAAAGTGTCGATATCGTTACGTTGACGTTCAATGTTTTTTAACGATCGGATCCAGCTTGCTGGTTGCTGGCGGATCTCTTTTTCAGTCCAGGTTGATGTGCCGCAAGTACCGGCAGATTGGGTTTCGCTCATAACTCAGTCCTTAGTAGTACATATTCAATGGGTCAGTACAAAGTAGAACATGACAATCTTTCGTTTCATTTCATTTCATCAATTTTATGTCTAAGTGAAAATCTATAGAAAAGAAAACGAAAGGTCAATATAAGAAAAGTAATAAAACGAAAAACGTGATCTGAAAG
>NZ_JAZGQA010000125.1:0-13850 GCF_048593855.1 Yersinia sp. 2542 StPb PI | reverse complement strand
GGAGCTTATCTATTTGAATATCTCGATATTTTATTGTAATCAAATCTACGTAAATTTTTAGGTTGTCAGCCTCTTCGTTATCGGCGATAAGTTATACAAGCAATATCGATATCTGGCTGACATGTGTAAAGATTTCGCCACGGGCAACCAATTGATTTACACTAAGTTAACTAATTATTTTGTTACCAATGGGATTTAATCCGTGAAAAAACATTCTTTAAAAGCCAAGCAAATAAAAACACTGGCTGCCTTAGCCGTCGCTACGGCCGTTTGCATGCCGACGGCAATGGCAGGAACCTGGTCTTTGGGGGCTTCTGCGTTAGTCAGCCCAGACCCTTACCGGGGTAAGAACGACCGTGTCTATCCGGTACCTATCATTTCTTATGAAAGCGATAATTTCTACTTCCGTACCTTAGCTGCGGGTTATTACTTGTGGAAAGATGACAATAATCGCTTATCAATCGATGCTTATTACTTACCGCTGCACTTTACGCCAGGTGACAGTGATGATCAGCAGATGAAGCAGTTGGATAAACGCCGCAGTACCATGATGGCGGGGATGTCATATTCTCATATTGAGGATTGGGGGACGTTGCGCGCTATGTTCTCTGGCGATGTGCTGGATAATAGCGGTGGTTTTATCGGCGATTTGGCTTACCTGTACCGCTTTAACGTCGATAGCTGGACGCTGACGCCGGGGGTAGGTTTTAACTGGAACAGTGGTGATCAAAACAGTTATTACTATGGCGTGAGCGGTGCTGAATCTGCCCGTAGTGGTTTGGCGCAATACAACCCAAGTGATAGCTGGTCGCCATATCTTGAGTTGTCGGTGAACTACAACATCAATCCGAATTGGAATGCGTTCTTTACCGGCCGCTATGTGCGCCTGGCCAGTGAAGTGAAAAATAGCCCAATGGTTGATGCATCATACAGCGGCGTGTTGTGGACTGGCGTGACCTATACTTTCCGCTAATTAATGACGCGGTAATGTTGAGCCATAAAAAATGGGGCATCGCGCCCCATTTTTGTGCCTAACGACATCTGGAACGTTAGCTATTTTTACGGCTACGGATGGTCATGGCAAGACGCGCCGGGGCGTCAAGTGTTGCCACCAACGGCTTATTCACTCGCGCTGTTTCCACGCAAACCATGGTTTTATAACCCTCATTTGGCATATCAACCATGCTACTAGACAACTCTGCACCTGGATTCCATGCCACTACATCACTTTGGTGATGATGATGTACTTCAATGGTGCGTTTGAGCGCCGCATCTTTGATCAAGCTATAGGCTTCGGGTTGTGTGTAGATACGGTCAGTCTGGCCGTTAAACACTAAATCGCCTTGTTGTGTGGCATCGGCAATTTTTAGCACTTTATCGAAGTATTTCTCACCCAGGCCACTGACTTTAATCTGGTCGATGTCGCCAATCTGGAAGTAAGTATGTAGCGCGGCTACTACCTGGTAATCACCGTGTGATTCCAGCTCCATTTCGCACTCATCACCCAGCTTGAAGCGGGCAATCAATGTGAAGGCATGCGGCCAGTATTTACGGGATTCATCACTGTCTTCCAGTGTGAAGGTTAGGATAACCCCATTCTCGTTTTCATCATGGGCACTGAGAGTCCATGGCAGTAGACGGGCAAAACCATGAGAAGGTTGTGCTGATGGACCAAACCAAGGCCAACAAATTGGCACGCCACCACGAATAGCGACGCCATCTTTAAACGGCGTGTTATTGCTCAGCCAAATGATAGGTTGCTCACCGCTAGGTTGATAGGCCAGCAAATGAGCGCCTTGTAGGCTTACTGCGGCACGCACCTTCGGATGAGAAACCACCACTACCGGCAATTCATCCAGTTGGCGTTGGCTGATGTAAGGCGAAATTTGTTCAACAACAGGTAGGGTGAATACTTTCTCGTTCATTCGTTTGGCCTTATGGGAAAGGGAGCAGGGATCCTTTGAACTTCAGACTCTCGATAATATCACAGGCTGTAAATCTTGTAGCAAATGGACGACACCGTAGTGGTGAATCATTGATATTGCGCAATTTATTATAGCTACAAATAAAAAAGCCACCCGAAGGTGGCTTTTGGCAGAAATCTACATCAATCCATTATTACTTGGAGATGTGAGAGATCAGGTCCAGAACTTTGTTTGAGTAGCCAGTTTCGTTATCGTACCAAGAAACCAGTTTCACAAAGTTGTCGTTCAGCGCGATACCGGCTTTAGCATCGAATACTGAAGTCAGTTTTTCGCCGTTGAAATCGGTAGAAACAACGTCGTCTTCGGTGTAGCCCAGAACGCCTTTCAGCTCGCCTTCTGAAGCCGCTTTGATAGCAGCACAGATTTCTTTGTAAGAAGCTGGTTTTTCCAGACGTGCAGTCAGGTCAACAACTGAAACGTTAGGAGTAGGAACGCGGAACGCCATACCTGTCAGTTTGCCGTTCAGTGCTGGGATAACTTTACCAACTGCTTTAGCGGCACCAGTAGAAGAAGGGATGATGTTCTGGGATGCGCCACGACCGCCGCGCCAGTCTTTATGAGACGGGCCATCAACAGTTTTCTGCGTTGCAGTAGTTGCATGCACAGTGGTCATCAACGCTTCAACGATACCGAACTTGTCGTTGATAACTTTAGCCAGTGGAGCCAGGCAGTTAGTGGTGCAAGAAGCGTTAGAAACGATTTCCTGACCCGCGTATTCTTTGTGGTTGACGCCCATAACAAACATAGGGGTGTCATCTTTAGAAGGACCAGTCAGAACCACTTTCTTAGCACCAGCAGCGATGTGCTTACGTGCTGTTTCGTCGGTCAGGAACAGGCCAGTTGCTTCAGCAACAACGTCAACGTTAACTTCGTTCCACTTCAGGTTAGCCGGATCTCTCTCTGCGGTAACACGGATGGTTTTACCGTTAACAACCAGGTGGCCGTCTTTTACTTCTACAGTACCGTCGAAACGACCGTGGGTAGAGTCGTATTTCAGCATGTACGCCATGTATTCAGCGTCCAACAGGTCGTTGATTGCAACGATTTCGATGTCAGAACGTTCCTGAGCAGCACGGAAAACAATGCGACCGATACGGCCAAAACCGTTGATACCTACTTTGATAGTCATATATTCCACCAGCTATTTGTTAGTGAATAAAAGGTTGGTTGTAAAATTACAAAAACCTTGCCGAGCGTCAAGCGGAATCGTGTCAATTATTGCTACAAATCAAACCAACGACGTTAGATCGAACATTAATCACGCGTTTCCAGATACGATTAGCCTCATTTTTATATTGGGGCGAATTATTCAGTTTAAAGTGAGAATCGGTAATATTTACGATTTTTATCACATTTATACCCAAAATGATTGGCGTTGCAGGTAGGCAGCTAGCGAACGAATCCCGATGAGCTTACATGAGTAAGTGATTCGGGTGAATGAGTGTAGCTAACAACCCTGCAGCGTCAACTATAAAGGGTATATGCGGTTGTCACTTTGATGGCATACAGTTTAGGACAATTTTAACTGCTTTGTTGTTAATTTTTTGTTATTATTAGGCATTGTTTTCGTTGACTTTATTCCCTGCCAGAGAACCGCACAAATGGCTAAAGAACTGAACTCTACACCAGATATTGAAAAACTGTCCGATATTCAGCGTCATGTCACCCAACAGCGCGGGACAGAAGCCCCGTTTAGTGGCAAATTGCTACATAACAAACGCGATGGCATCTATGAGTGCCTGTGTTGTCATCAACCTTTGTTTATCTCAGAGTCGAAATTTGACTCAGGCTGTGGTTGGCCGAGTTTTTACCAACCTATCAAAGATGACTCTATTCGCTATATTGATGATAATTCACATAATATGGTTCGAGTTGAAATTCGTTGTGGTAATTGTGATGCTCACTTAGGCCATGTTTTCCCCGATGGGCCGCAGCCTACGGGCGAGCGCTATTGCGTGAACTCGGCGTCATTGAATTTTGTTGATGACCAGAATGGCGAGCAGATTGCCGGTTGATACTCAACGATTATGCATGTTGAAAAATCGATTCAGCTTATTATTCGTTTTGTTAAGGATACTTTGATGGAGCTTGAAGACCTGATTTCAGTGATGACACCTGAAATTTACCAACGTTTGATGCAAGCGGTTGAGCTGGGTAAATGGCCGGATGGTGTGGCACTGACACCTGAGCAGAAAGAAAATAGTCTGCAAATGGTAATGCTATGGCAAGCCCGTCACAATGAGGATGCTCAGCATATGAGCATTGGCACTGATGGCCAAATTGTGATGAAAACCAAGCAAGAATTGAAACAGCAATTCAGCCAGCCAACATTGGTAAAACTGAAGCCAGAATAGGGCTGTTACCCACAAGATTTATCAAAATCAACGGAGCCGAGTGAGGCTCCGTTGGTGCTATTTTTATTGCCGGTTATTTGCTTGCTGAATCCATTTCAGCCAGCCACTGTGCCAGTGTTTGTAAGCTTGCCCCTGCTTTATGCATCGTATTTAGGGCGTGTTGACTGTCATGCGGTTGTAGGTTGACCCCGCGACAACCGTCACTGATGACCGTTGTTTGATAACCCAGAGCTAATGCATCCAAGACGCTATATTTCACACAATAATCAGTTGCCAGCCCCATAATGAACAAACGATCGATCCCTTGCTGCCGTAACCACTCATCCAAAGGGGTTTTGGCTCGCTGACCATTGTCAAAAAAAGCGCTGTAGCTATCGATATCAGGATCTTGGCCTTTACGGAACGTGGCATCAATTGCGTGTTGTTTCAATTGCGGATGTAAGGCGGCCCCGGGCTCATTTTGCACACAATGCACTGGCACCAAACTTGTGGTAACCCATCCAGCTCACCTACGGTACCCGATTCCGCATTTGAATTGATGGCAAAGCTGCGGTGTCCGGCAGGGTGCCAATCCTGGCTGGCAATAATAGGTATCTTTTTGCTAAGGCAGGCATCAATAGCTTGATTGGCAATGGCAATAACCTGGTCACCCTCAGCAACAGCCAGCGCCCCTCCCGGACAAAAGTCATTTTGTAAATCAATTAAAAGCAGTGCCGCATTCATTGATATTCCACCGGATCAGTTAGTGTCAGTGAGTTCACCACGCAGGTTTTGTTGCATTAACCGGCGAATGTCTTCAGGGGTTAAAGATTGACTCAATAAATAATGTAGTTTTGTCAGTGCGGCCTCGACCGTCATATCAAAGCCACTGATAACACCGGCGTGGGCCAGTGCATTACCGGTTGCATAGCCTTCCATATTGACTCTACCGGAAATACATTGTGTCAAATTCACTACCACAATACCTCGCTCGCTGGCATTTTTTAACTCATCCAGTAACTCGGCTTTTTGTGGTGCGTTTCCCACACCATAAGAACGTAAAATCAGGGCTTTAACGGGCTGCAACAGGAAGTTGCGCACCACCGCGCCTGATATCCCAGGATAAATAGTCACCACACCAATCGGTTGAGGGGTGATGTTATGAACAATCAATGGCCCATTATTGGCTGGTGACTCGACCGACGCCATACGCCGAATATGAATACCTGCCTCAAGCAGTACCGACAGATTCGGCGAGGCAAAAGCATCAAAACCATCAGCATGGGCTTTAGTGGTGCGATTGCCACGGAATAATTTGTTGTTAAAGAACAGACTGACTTCATTCACTGGGTGGTTCGCGGCCAGATAGAGGGCGTTAAGCAAGTTGGTTTGCCCATCAGAGCGCAACTCTGCCAACGGGATCTGAGAGCCGGTAACAATCACCGGCTTGGCCAGATTTTCTAACATGAATGACAGGGCCGAGGCTGTAAATGCCATGGTGTCTGTGCCATGTAAAATAACAAAGCCGTCGTATAAGCCGTAGTTTTGCTCAATATCGTTGGCAATATGCTGCCAGTCCTCGGGTGTCATATCTGAGGAGTCAATTAATGGCGCATATTCATGGATAGTGAAATCAGGCATTTCGGGGCGATGGAACTCAGGCATCAGCGCAAGTTGGCGTTGCAGATGGCCGGATACGGGGATGTATCCATGTTCCGAGCGCTGCATACCGATGGTACCGCCAGTATAGGCAACATAAATAGATTTCTTCTGCATGAGCATGAGGGCCTGAAAAGTAGTACTGAATAAGATGGGTGAATTATAGGGAGACTGACGAGGAAAAAAAGCCCGGCGGGTGCCGGGCGGAGTATTTTGATTAATTTTCTAGCGGACATCACCACAGGTTAGGCATAACGCATAGCGATTCTGCGGGTCATTCAATGTACTGAGTAAACTTGGCTGCTCTTGCACGGCTTGCGCCATGGCAGATAGCGGGGCAGGTATCCAAGCCTGAATGGCGGCTGGTAACATAGCTTGTACCGATGCGCTCATTTGGCCGAAAATCAAGTCACTAAGACTCGGCTCATCAACAAACCAATTCAACTGCCAGGTTTTCAGTTGCGCCAGCTCCGCGACCTTCTTCACCGCGTCATCAAAGTCACCTAACTGATCCACCAGACCGTTACTTTTAGCATCAATCCCAAGCCACACATGGCCCTGTGCGATTTGATCCACTTGTTCAGGGGTTTTATGGCGTGAAGTTGCGACCAGGTCAATAAAGGTCTTGTAGCCATTTTCGATATTGATTTGCATCATCTGCGAAAACTCAGGCGGCAAGTTTTTAGTAATCGAAATATCGGCTAATGGCGACGTGGCTACGCCGTCAGTATGAACACCAATACTTTCCAGTGAATTTTGGAAGGTATTAATCACGCCGAAAATACCAATCGAGCCGGTAAGGGTGCTCGGGCTGGCAACGATATAGTTAGCGGGTGTGGAGATCCAATATCCACCCGATGCCGCCATTCCCCCCATCGATACCACCAAGGGTTTATTGGCTGCGCGTAACGCCGCTAATTCTGAACGAATCAACTCAGAGGCGCTGACACTGCCCCCAGGGCTATTTACTCGCAGAATTACGGCTTTAATTTTTGGATCTAAACGCGCCTGGCGAATCTGTGCTGCCAGCGAGTCGCCACCCACGTTGCCCGGAGTTTGCGGACCATCAATGATGGCGCCGTTAGCAAAAATAACCGCTATCTGCTCGCCCTGCTGTGGTGTAGGTACCGGTTGATAGTCATAAATACTGACGTAATTAAAGTCGTTATTCTTTTTATCCCAACCAAAGGTTTTAACCAACTCGGTTTCTACCTCAGGGCGTGACGCTAATGTATCCACCAGTTTATTGTCCAGCGCATATTTTGCCGGAGAACCGCCAGCGGCTTGCAACCCACTGATAACACCCGCGGCACCTGGGAACAGCTGCTCTGGCGTTAACTGCCGGTTGGCAGCAACCGCAGTAAGATAATTTTGCCATAATCCACCAATCCAGCGGCTGTCTGCTTCACGTGCAGCCGGTGACATATCATCACGAATCATCGGTTCAACCGCGGACTTATAGGTGCCAACCCGGAAGATATTCGTGGTGACTTTAAGTTTTTCCAGCAACGATTTGTAATAGAGGTTATTACTGGCGAAACCATGCAGATCGACCGCCCCTTGTGGCGATAGATAGATTTTATTAGCAAAGCTGGCTAAATAGTATTGGGTTTGATTATAGCTATCGCCAATTGCATAAATTGGCTTACCGCTGTCACGGAATTCCCGCAGCGCTTTACCTATATATTGCAATGAAGGTTGGTCGGCACCGGTAAAATCACTCAGTGACAGCACCAAACCGGTAATATTGTTATCGGTTTTTGCCAGACGAATAGTTTCGACAATATCAAACAGCGAGTTTTCCTGTAGGCGATTACTGGATGCCCCTAAGAACTCACGCCCCAGTTGACGTAATTTATTGTTTACTGCGGGCTGATCAACCACCACGCCACTTAAATTTACCAGCAGCGCGCCTTTAACCGGTTCTGCTGGTTTACTTTGGAACTGAAGGTAAATACCCACACCGACTAAAATTAACAGTATTAAGAACAGATTAAGAATAAATTCCCTGACGAAATTAAGCAGACGCCAGGTCCACTTGAAAAAGCCAGCAATAATTCGCCACAAAGTGCGCATGTTATCTCCAACAAAACCGGGCAAGTACGGTTATCCTAATGACCTGACGAACAAATGTCAGCTTTAAATCACTGTTAAGCCTAGCCGAAAGGTCAACACTGGCAACAAAACGACAACTTATGCTACCGTGCTGAAAATGAAAATCGTTATCAGGAGAGAATGATGGATGCGTTAGAACTGTTACTTAACCGCCGTTCGGCGTCCCGTTTGACCACCCCAGCGCCAACGGGTGAGGCATTGGATCATATTATCCATGCGGGCATGCGGGCACCTGACCATGGCACATTGCAGCCATGGCGCTTTATTTTGATTGAAAATGAGGGGCTGGAACGTTTTAGTCAATTGTTACAACAGGCAGTACAACATGATGGGGCTGATGACGCGGTATTGGAAAAAGCGAAACAAGCACCGTTTCGTGCGCCGCTAATTATTACCGTTATTGCCCATGTCACTGAAAACCCCAAAGTGCCCAATTGGGAACAAGTGGTTTCCGCCGGTTGCGCGGTACAAGCAATGCAAATGGCTGCGCTGGCTCAAGGTTTTAATGGTATCTGGCGTACCGGTTCCTGGACCCATCATCCCGTGGTTCGTCAGGGGTTTGCCTGCCGTGAACAAGATGAAATCGTCGGCTTCCTTTATCTCGGCACACCACAACTGAAGTCAGCGACGAAAGTGACTCCACTGGATCACACCACTTTTGTGAGCTATTTCTGATAGTTATATGGTCTATAATCGATAGGTTTCAAGGCGGCAGCGAAGAAGCAAATCGCTTGGGGCCGTCTTGAACATCACAGCTTATGCACTTTTATAGGAACTAAGCTGTGTTTTCGTCTGCTTTGTGACCAACCTATCTGCCCGACAGCGGCCTCTACTTACCAAGCCACGCCATAGGCGCTACCATAGGCAGTCTGGATACTAGTCCTACGAGCATAATTCCTCAATAAACTGCTTATTACTGACCATCACACGGGAGAGTGTTATGACACCGCCAGCGATACGTCTTACCCAATACAGCCACGGAGCGGGCTGCGGTTGCAAAATTTCGCCCAAAGTTTTGGATAAGATATTGCATACCGATCAGCAGAAGCTTCTTGACCCTCGGCTGTTGGTGGGGAATGAAACGCGTGATGATGCAGCAGTTTATGATATTGGCGGCGGTGTTGGCATCATCAGCACGACCGACTTTTTTATGCCGATCGTTGACGATCCCTTTGATTTTGGCCGAATTGCAGCCACCAATGCTATCAGTGATATCTATGCGATGGGCGGTAAACCCATTATGGCGATTGCCATCCTGGGCTGGCCGATAGATAAACTGGCACCTGAAGTTGCCCAACAGGTTATCGAGGGCGGGCGCTATGTTTGCCAGCAGGCCGGTATTTCTCTGGCAGGGGGGCATTCCATTGATGCACCTGAGCCGATTTTCGGTCTGGCGGTCACCGGAATCGTCAGCACTGAGCAGGTTAAGAAAAACAGTGCCGCGCAGGCTGGTTGTAAGCTGTTTCTGACCAAACCGCTGGGTATTGGTATTCTGACGACGGCAGAAAAGAAAAGTAAGTTGCGACCTGAACATCAAGGGGTAGCAACAGAAACCATGTGTCAGTTGAATAAATCAGGGGCGGACTTTGCCAGTATTGCCGGTGTCACTGCCATGACCGATGTTACCGGGTTCGGCCTGTTAGGGCATTTAAGCGAAATTTGTCAAGGATCTGGTGTTCAGGCCAAATTACATTTCTCGGCTATACCGCGCTTACCGGCGGTTGAAGAGTATATTGCTGCGGGTTGTGTGCCGGGGGGAACTGGGCGTAATTTTGACAGTTATGGCCACCTGATCGGCGAGATGACCGAGTTACAGAAAACGTTATTGTGTGACCCACAGACTTCCGGTGGTTTGTTGTTAGCCGTATTGCCTGAAGCGGAGGCTCAGGTGCAGGCTATTGCGGCTCAGCACGGTATGACGCTCAGTTCTATTGGCGAGTTGAGCGCTGTGGATAACCGCCGGGCGTTGATTGAGATTACAGAATGACCTTTTCTTTGATGCATTTTTGCGGTGAATGATGCGACTTTTTATTGCTGAAAAACCCAGTTTGGCGCGGGCGATTGCCGATATTTTGCCAAAGCCGCATCGTCGAGGCGATGGATTTATTGCCTGTGGCAGTGATCAAATGGTGACCTGGTGTGTGGGTCACTTGCTGGAACAGGCCCAACCTGATGCTTATGACAGCCGCTATGCACGTTGGTCGTTAGCTGATTTACCTATTATTCCTGAAAAATGGCAACTACAGCCTCGGCCCTCGGTCAGTAAGCAATTGAATGTTATCAAACAACTTTTGCAACAGGCCGACGAAGTGGTGCATGCCGGTGACCCGGACCGCGAAGGGCAACTGTTGGTTGATGAAGTATTGGATTACCTCGATTTGGTGGCAGAGAAGCGGCAAAATGTCCGCCGTTGCCTGATTAACGATCTCAACCCGCAGGCAGTGGAGCGTGCGGTGGAGCGTTTGCGTTATAACCGCGAGTTTATCCCGTTATGTGTTTCGGCATTGGCCCGCGCCAGAGCCGATTGGCTATATGGCATCAATATGACCCGTGCCTATACTATTCTTGGGCGCAATGCAGGTTATGATGGTGTTTTGTCAGTAGGGCGGGTACAAACGCCGGTATTAGGCTTGGTTGTCCGCCGTGACGAAGAAATTGAAGATTTTATTCCCAAAGACTTTTTCGAAGTTAAAGCCCATATTGTCACGCCTGCGGATGAGCGTTTTATTGCCCTATGGCAGCCGAGTGATTCTTGCGAGTCATATCAGGATGAAGAAGGGCGCTTGTTGCATCGGCCACTGGCTGAACATGTGGTTAATCGCATCACGGGTCAGCCTGCATTTGTAACCTCCTATAATGATAAACGGGAATCAGAAACCGCACCGTTACCCTTTTCCCTTTCGACATTGCAGATTGAAGCCGCTAAACGCTTCGGTTTGAGCGCCCAGCAAGTTCTGGATATTTGTCAGCGTTTATATGAAACGCACAAATTGATTACGTATCCGCGTTCAGATTGCCGATACCTACCAGAAGAGCATTTCGCTGGGCGTCATTCGGTATTGAATGCCATCAGCATTCATCAGGCTGACTTATTGCCGTTAGAGGTAATGGACAGTGATCGGCGTAATCGCTGCTGGGATGACAAAAAAGTCGATGCCCACCATGCCATTATCCCAACAGCACGGGCCAGTAAGGTGAATCTAACCACTGATGAAGGCAAAGTTTACCGATTGGTAGCACAGCAGTATCTGATGCAATTTTGCCCAGATGCACAATTTCGTAAATGTGTCATTGAGCTCGATATTGCTGGCGGCAAGTTTGTCGCTAAGGCCCGTTTTCTGGCGGAGGCGGGTTGGCGTACCTTGCTTGGTAGCAAAGAGCGTGATGAAGAAAATGAAGGCTCGCCGTTGCCGGTGGTGGAGAAAGGTGCTGAATTATTGTGTGAACGGGGTGAGGTTGTTGAACGGCAAACTCAGCCGCCACGACCATTTACCGATGCCAGTTTATTATCAGCGATGACCGGAATCGCGCGGTTTGTGCAGGATAAAGAGCTGAAAAAAGTGTTACGCGCAACGGATGGGTTGGGTACTGAGGCAACACGAGCTGGGATTATTGAGCTACTTTTCAAACGTACTTTTTTATTCAAAAAAGGGCGTTATATTCATGCAAGCCCTGCGGGAAGAGCATTGATTCATGCGCTGCCTGATATTGCTGCACGGCCCGATATGACGGCCCATTGGGAATCGACACTGACACAAATCAGTGAGAAAAATTGCCGCTATCAGGACTTCATGCAGCCACTGGTGGCAACATTGCAAGATTTAATCAGTCAGGCAAAACAAAATCGCTCACCTCAGGTATTTCGTGGGTTGCCAGCCGCACCGTCTGGGGCGATAAAGAAACGTAAAAAAGCACCGTCCAAAACCAAGGATAATAAGTCATGAGAATATTGTTATTGCTAGGTTGTATTGGTTTTGCCTCGCTTATTTCTACTGCGGCGATGGCCAATCGTAACAATGTCGATGTTGTTGTTCCTTTGCCACCTGAAATATGGAATAACTCATCAAATCGCAACACGAATAATAATCCGTGCACTCGCTGTTGTGTCTATCAAAATCAGAATTATTCTGAAGGTGCTGTATTGCGCGTTGAAGGTGAGGTCTTGCAGTGTGTGCGTGATAGCAGTGTGATCGGTACCAATCCATTGATTTGGAAGCGGTTGACCAGGTAACAGGCTAACGTTTCTGGGCAATAAACGCATCTAAAAGCGGAACATCGGCGGGTGCCAGGGGGTAACGGTAAGCCTCCTCTGGTGCCAGCCAGACCACTGCGGAATGACAATGCAATGCTAGCTTGCCGCTGAAACTCTCAACGAGCCAGGCATGCAATCTGATGGTCTGTTTATCTGAATCCCATTGATTGGTGGCGATATATCGGGTCACTGATGCCTCAATATTCAACTCTTCGGTCAGTTCACGTATCAGCGCCTGAGGTTGGTTCTCTCCCGCCTCGACTTTCCCTCCAGGAAACTCCCACAAACCGGCCTGATCACGGCATGAGTCCCGCTGAGCCAGCAGAATCTTACCATTTTGTTCAATAATGGCGGCGACAACATCAATCATTTTTTGTTTATCCAGCTTTGGTCGCGTATTTGCCAGTGGTAGGCCTGTGTTGCCAAGACTACCACTGACGTTATCAGAGTTCGAATTCAGACCATACTGGTGCGTGGTCTGAGGGCTTTTCCATGCCGCGAATCGCATAATCAATTCCTGTCGCAACGCAGCGGGCAGCCAGTGGCTGACTTGCCAACAATAAATCTATACGCAGGCCTCTATTCTCATCAAAACCACGGGAGCGATAATCAAACCACGAAAATTGATTGTTACACTCAGGATTAGCTGCACGGAATGTATCAACCAGCCCCCAGTTTTGTAAACGCTCCAGCCAGGCACGCTCTTCAGGCAGAAATGAACACTTACCTGTGCGCAGCCAACGTTTACGGCTCTCTTCGCCAATACCAATATCCAGGTCAGTTGGACTAATATTTAAATCCCCCATAATCAGTACCTGAGCATCTGCTGAAAGTTGTTGTTCCAGATATTGTTGTAAGTCAGCGTAAAAACGCTCTTTTGCTGGGAATTTTATGGGGTGATCACGGCTTTCCCCTTGGGGGAAATAGCCATTAATAACAGTGAGAGGACCATTTGGCGTTGCAATATCAGCCATTATAATACGACGTTGAGCATCTTCTTCATCAGTAGGGAAGCCACGACGAACAGCCAATGGTTCATTTTTGGTTAACAGCGCCACACCATAATGACCTTTTTGCCCATGATAAAAAACGTGGTAACCATGCTGACTGACCTCCTCAAGGGGAAACATATCATCATGTACTTTCGTTTCCTGAAGGCCGATAACCTCTGGTTGATGTTGCTCGATTATCGCCGCTAGTTGATGTGGTCGAGCACGTAGGCCATTGATATTAAAAGAGACAAACTTCATGGTTAGCACCGTTTATTCGATAAAAATGATTTCAGATATTAGCAGATACTGAATAAAAATGTAACGCACGGGTAAAGAATAAAGAAATTAGATAATATCGGTTGATAACGAAAGTGAAATAAAATAATACCAATGAATTTGGCTAGTAATTCTATTTGCCATTTATAGTTATTAAAATTTAAGTCGCCATTCAGATGTCTATTTATTCTTTAAATTGATTATCTGGAGGTGGCCACTATTAAAATATAACGTGAAC
>NZ_JAZGQA010000124.1:0-13868 GCF_048593855.1 Yersinia sp. 2542 StPb PI | reverse complement strand
GTTATTTTATTAACCAAATTCATAATATGGGAGGGACGTTTTCAACTGTACCAGACATGACATTGGGGAAAGGCGTTGATTGTTCATGGCCCTACGGTGATGCTTTTCTTGGTAATTTACAGAACTGGCAAATATCCTCTGCGGCAGGGGCGGCAAAAATTATTGATCTCAGTACCCATTACGATATCACTCTGGCCTTTTGTCATGAATTGCCGTTCTCGTTCACGCCGCTAATTGCTCGTTTGCATGCGGCTGTTGAGAAACGTAATCTAAAGATTATCTATATTTCCCATTGCACGGCATTTAATCATGAAATGCCATTACCGAATCCTGAACGTATTATGGCTGAATCATTGGCTGTTCACTGGGCCAAGATTGATTCTAATATCAAGCTCGGTAATATCAGCGACTTCCTGGCAATGCACTTAGTGGCACAATACGGTGCTGACCCACAATCATTTATACCGACACCTGCGGGAATAAATATCAATGACCCCTGGTTTCGAATACGCAGTGATCAGGAAATCAGTGACACACTCTCATCACACGGAATATCGCTGGATCACTCATTAGCTATCACTTTAGGCAGAGGGGTTCATTACAAACGCCATGATCTGTTGCTCAGAGCAGCCTGTTATCTGGGTAATGATATTCATCCCGTTATTATGAGTGACCCGATTTTGCCGGAGTTATCTGCCTTAGCGAGCCGACTCGAGATCTCTGCCTCTCTGATCAATTCTTTTGATCGCGAACTAATGGCATGCCTTATTCAATGGCGTAATACGCGGGTTTGCGTTCTTTCTGCTGAGAATGAACCTAATGGATTGATTCCGATGGAATCACGTTGGCTGGCCAGACAACAGGGGGCATTGTTAATTGTTGCCGACTCCGGCGGTTTGAGTGAGCAGGTTGAACATGGGATCGATGGGTTCCTTCACATCCCCGGGAACGCAGCAAGTTTAGCGGAAATAATACGCCAGATTTGCCAATTAACCGACGGCGAAATAGATAAAATCAGGCAAGCCGGAGCTACATTAATAGAAGAGCGCTATAACTGGCGAAACCAAATTTTGTCTCCACTGAGATATCTGATTCCGCAAATTGCAGCTCTGGACTGATGCAGAGCTACAATGTTCAGTTAAGCATTTTGGCGGTGATTTTTTATTGCAGTTTCAGTGCCCCGATTGCGGTATCTAATATTGCATTTTGCCCATTACGGCTGGCTTCCAGGCACCCCATGGCACCGACTAACATTGGAATATCCAACTCTTTAGCCAGAATAGCGCTATGAGACATGATATGCCCCTTGCTTAAACAGATGCCTTTTACCTGCCGGTGGTTCAGCCCAACCATTTGTGAAGGCAATAACTCCTCGGCTAATAATATAATTTCACCGCTAACTGAAAGCGAAACTGGTGGTAGCCCGGTCAAATGGCCCAATGTGCGGTTAAGTATATCGCGGATATCTAATTCCCGAACGCGTAGATACTCATCATCCAGAGCCAGATAATCTTCCACCATTGCCATCAATTCATCCTGCAATGCCGATTCTGCACAAACTAACTGATGCTCCAGGCGCGCATCCATCGCCTGATGCAGTTCCTCATCATCAATCAGCATCACATGAGCGTTAAAAATAGCCGCAGCTTCAGGGCTAATCTGTTGTTCTGCCTGTTGTGCCAACTGCTGCAAATCAGCCACAGTTTGCGCCAACGCCTGTTGTAAACGCCGCTGCTCTTTAGCTACCTGTTCAGCATTGATTGTTTGAGGTAAAAAAACCGGAATGGCGGGTAACCATTGCAACAATGGTGCACTAATCGCGCCACGAGGCACCATGACGCCAGTAAATTCCCCCTCACTGGTGGTGGTGACGAATTCGCCAAAATGTTGTCGCGCCAATTGCATAAAAGCATCTAGCGCCTCGCCTGCTTGCTCACCACTGGCCAGCAAACGAATGGTATCACCTTTACGAACTTGCAATATTGCGAGCTGGTTCAGGCTGCGTGGATTCACACACTGACCATTTTTTTCCAGCAGTAAATCTGCCGCGAACGGAGCCAATGCTTCGACCAATTTAGCCGCCGGTCGCACATGTAACCCGTTAGGATTGCGCACCACCCAACTGACACTCTGAGCATCCGCTGCCGCCTTAGCCACCGCATTACTGGCAGGTACCACGGCTTCTTCCCCTAGCTGAGTGGCTTTAGCTATCAACGCCCCCATTGCTTCAGCACGGACGTCGGCAAGTGAAGCGCCAGATGATGCAGCGACGACAGCTGCGAGAGTCCCTTCCACCAGTGGTGCGGCACAGAGTTGCACCTGCTGCGCCATATCGGGGTCTAATAGCTCCAGTGCCGTTTCTGCGCTGAGTAAGGCACTGCCTAAATCCATCAATACCAGTACGCCCGATGGGGTGTAAACCGACTCAATGGCTTCCATCACTTTAATGGCATCCGTGCCAATAGGATGATCCAGGTCGTCTACACCGGCAGCAACCGCTAACTGGCAGCTCCCTTGTGTCATTTGCTGAGCCAGTTCGGCCACACCCTGAGCCAGCAGCGCGCTATGAGAAACTACAACGAGATTGACCATCTTTCCTCCTGATAAACGTGTCAGTCCAGCCTGATTAATGACTGGCAACCTGCCATAACGCCTGCATCATCAGCATAGCTGATGTTGCCCCTGGGTCCTGATGACCAATACTCCGTTCACCCAGATAGCTGGCACGGCCTTTGCGGGCCTGCATAGTAATAGTGTCGGCCAATGCTTGCTGGGCACGTTCAACGGCCTGCTGCAATGCATCTACCACCGTGACTCCCTGCTGATTTGCCTGTTCGAGTTGCGCCACTACCGCCCACCAAACATCACACATCGTTTTATCGCCCGGCTCCGCTTTACCGCGCATCACCACCCCTTCCACACCATCTTTAAACATCTGACAAACCGCCGTCAGATCGAGGCTCTGCTTAGCATTCGTGCTTTGTGCTGCGCGAATAAAAAACGTGCCAAACAGCGGGCCGCTGGCGCCGCCAACACTTGAAAGCAGTGTCATACCGGTATTTTTCAGAATAAAACCAATGTCTTTATCGGCAAAGGTCGGTAACTTTTCGACCACTTTATTAAAGCCGCGATTCATGTTCAGGCCATGGTCGCCGTCGCCGATTTCAGTATCCAACTGCGTCAAAAAATCTCGCTGCTCGCTGAAAACTTCAGCACATAGCTGTAACCAACTGACAATTTGTTGTTTGGTGAGTCCCATATTTTTCTCCTGGCACATGGTTTTATAAGATTATTTTCAGCACTTGTGCTGACTTAAGCTCAGTGATTCGGGTTGGTGAAAGCCGCGCGTCCCTGCGGCTTCAAGTACCAAGGAAATATCAGCAACCCCAGCGCAGCGCGGGGGTACTTACCGGCGCATCCCACAATGACAGGAGTTCATCATCAACTTTCAGCACGGTGATGGACATACCCTGCATATCCAATGACGTACAATAAGAACCAATCAATTTACGCTCAATGGTCAAACCGAATTGTGTACAGCACTCCGCCAGACGGTGCCAGACACCATAAAGTTCCGATAAGGGGGTCGCGCCAAGGTTATTGACCAGAACAATGACCCGATCGCCTTTGGCTAAGGGTTGCTTACTCTGGCGCGTCTCGTTCCAGTCACCGGCTTGTCGATCCCAGTGGCGTAATGTGCGCTGATAGCTGCCGTGATCAATCAAGGTCTGGAACATGGCGTCTACCGTGCTATTCAGTGAAGTAAATGGCCGACGCTCAATACCCGGTTCGCCATGGATACCCACACCAAATTCCATCTCATTTTCAGCCAAAATAAATGACGGCTTACCGGCAGCGGGCACAGTACAAGCACCAAGCGCGATGCCAATAGAATGCCCCTGATTATTAATTTTCTGCCCCAGTAGTGCGCATTCATCCAATGAATCACCACGTGCCGCAGCAGCACCGAGTAATTTTTCTATAATGACCGTGTTCGCCACCCCACGCCGCCCGGCGGTATACAGGCTATCTTTGACCGCCACATCATCGTCTATCACTAAGGTAGCAACAGCAGTGCCACCGGCATGCAACAGCTCGGCGGCAGTTTCAAAGTTTAGAATGTCGCCAGTGTAATTCTTAATCAGCATCAGCACACCAGGCCCACCATCAATGGCTTGGCCGCATTCATACATTTGATCGGGGGTCGGCGAGGTAAAAATCTCACCCGGGCAGGCACCATCCAACATGCCTTCGCCAATAAAGCCACAATGCATCGGTTCGTGACCACTGCCACCACCGGACATCAATGCAACTTTGCCACTCACTGGCGCATCTGCACGGGTGATGAAAAGGGGTTCCTGATGCAATGTCAGCTCAGGATGCGCCGCAACCAGCCCCTGAATTTGCTCCTGTAACACACTCTCAACGCTGTTAATTAATTTTTTCATTTTATGCTCCGCGAACGGGAATGGCTGGAGAACAGAGCTGCCGATGATGAGAAATACCGGCAGACTCGGTCGATTTTCGACTCAGAACGTATTTGCCGCACAGATTAGTTGAGGAAAGCCTGACCCAAGCGGTCAGCTACCATAATTGCAGCATAGACACTGTCAGGTGTGACCTTGAACGGCATGTTGTGGATGGTTTCTCCCTCAGCACAGCTGGCCTTGGCGACATCATGGATCTTGCGTTCAATATCCTGAGAAACGCCCATCTCAGCCAATGTGATTGGTAAACCCAGTTGCTGGCAGAATGAGAGCACTGTTTCGATCTCTTCCATGCTGCTGTTCTGTAATACGAGCTGTGTCAGGGTACCAAAGGCCACTTTCTCACCGTGATACAAGTGGTGGCACTCATCTAATACGGTGAAACCGTTATGAATGGCGTGAGCGGCCGCCAGACCACTACTTTCAAAACCAAGACCACTCAGATAGGTATTGGCTTCGATAATACGTTCAACCGCTTCGGTCACAACACCCGCCTCTACCGCCAGTTTGGCTTTATAGCCCTCCGCCAGCAGGGTTTCGTAACACAAGCGAGCCAGTGTAACTGCCGCTAATGTCGATGCACCACCAGCCATATTGGTAGCTTTAGCGTCAAAACAGGCTTGTGCTTCAAAGTAAGTAGACAGCGCATCACCCATACCAGCGACCAGCAAACGTACTGGTGCTTTGGCAATAATGGTGGAATCCATCAGTACGATGTCAGGGTTTTTCGGGTAAATCATATATTCAGCGAACTTGCCCTGTTCGGTATAAATAACGGATAAGGCGCTGGTCGGGGCATCGGTAGAGGCAATAGTAGGCACCACAACGACAGGGATATGCTGATAGTGAGCAATCGCTTTAGCCGTATCGAGGGTTTTCCCGCCACCGATACCAACCACGCCATTACAGCCGTGCTTTTTCAGCTCAACCGTCAACCGCTCAATTTCGTGACGGGAACATTCGCCATTAAAGCGGCTGAAATGATGTTCCAGCTCACTGGCTTGCAGGCTGGAGCCGACGGTATCAGCGGTCAGCTTCATGACGAAATCATCAGCAATGATAAAATAGTTATTAGCCAATAATTTAGCAAATTCACCAATGGACTGTAATGCATTGGCACCTTGAATATATTTGGACGGAGATTGAATGACTTTCAGCATATCTTGCTCCTGTAGCGTAAGAGATAATGTAAGAATAAATAATTTTTAGGGTCAATTTGATGAAACTGCATCCACTATAAGCGCAAAAAACAGGCTGAGAACCAACAGTGAAAACGTTCCATTATGAAACTCCGTTATCTCAGTATGGTTTCATATTGGAACGATAATGCCGTGACACAGGGACAGGAAGAGAAGTGGCGCACAGAAGCCGCCCAACAGTGTAAGAAGGTAAAATAGAAATAGGTTTACGCGCGATAGGCACCAGCCATAAAAAAAAGCCACCCCGATAAAAGGGGCAGCTTTAGTCATTCTCGGTAGTGCTAACGCCACACTAACCGTTATTCACTGACGGGTTCGTCACTCACTTTCTCTTTAGGTTCTGGATTCATACAACTGTAAATTACTGGTAACACCAGCAATGTCAGCACCGTTGCAAAGCCCAGACCAAACATGATGACCACCGCCATACTCTGGAAGAAAGCATCACTGAGCAGCGGAGCCAGCCCCAGAACCGTGGTAAATGCCGTCAACATAATAGGCCGTAAACGGGCGGTAGAGGCATCAATAATAGCTTCGCGCAGTGGTTTTTCCTGTCGCTGTAAGCCTATCTCTTCCACCAACACAATGCCGTTACGTATCAACATACCACTCAGACTTAGCAGCCCCAACAAAGCCATAAATCCGAATGGAATTCCCGTCAACAGGAAGCCTACCGTGACACCAATTAATGCCAGTGGTACCGTCAGCCAGATGGCAACAGCATTGCGCACTGAGCTGAACATCAATACCGTTACGATGAACATAATCAGGAACGCGATCGGCAAACTGATGAAAATACCGCGTTGTGCTTCCTTGGTACTTTCATAATCACCGCCCCACTCCAGCTCATATCCGCGCGGTAACTGAACGGCTTCTACGCCAGGTTTGATACGCCGCAACAACTCAGCAGAGGTCTCACCGCCCTGTTGGGTCGGATCCGTTTGCACCGTCAGTGTCCGCTTGCGATCCAGACGCATAATAAGCGGATCTTCCCACTCGGTTTCAAAACTGGTGACAACGTTATCAATTGGGATAAAGGCCAGGCGCGCCTGGCTCCAGACCATCACATCATTCAGTCGTTCTGCATTGAGTCGTTCTGCATCCGGTGTGCGCAGTATAATCGGCATTAAGCGAGTACCATCACGGTATAACCCCACCGGCAGACCACCAAAGCTCATGCGCAATGTCCCATCGACCTCGCGCTTATCTACTCCAAGTTCGCGCCCCAGATAATCGGAGAATTGTGGCCGGATCATTTTGCTACGGTCTTGCCAGTCATGCCGCGCACCATCCGCCATCGGATCAGCAATGATCGCTTTTTCCGCTTGCGCTGCCAGGGTACGTAACACCTCAGGGTCCGGGCCAACAAAGCGGGCCTCGATGGAGCTGTTGTTGGATGGCCCAAACATGATGCGTTTTATCTGCGCATCAACCTGCGGGTATTCGTCATGCATATAGGATTCGATTTCATCAATCAAACCCGGTATTTGGCTGAGGTCCTCGGTACGAACCATCACCTGCGCATAGTTAGGATAATGACGTTGGGCATTGTAGGTCAGCATAAAGCGCATCGCGCCCTGACCAATCGTTGCCATGGTGTCCGCCACCCCTTTTTGCTGCTTGATATACTGCTCAACCTTGTTCGCTATCCCTTCGGTATAATTGATATCAGTGCCATTCGGCAGCCAGATATCAACGAAGAAGATTGGCGTATTAGAGGGCGGGAAGAAGCTCTGGCGAACATTACCAAAACCCACCACCGATGCCACTAACATGGCCGCCAGCAGCACCAAAGTGATACTGCGATGTTGCAGTAACTTATTCAATACCACGCGATAATAGCGGAATAACCAGCCATCATAAGGTTGCTTGGCAGGCTTATCGGCATCCACTTTCGCCGGTTTCTGATTTTGGAATGCCCACTTAGCAAAGACCGGTGTTAGCGTCAGTGCCGTGAACCAACTCAACATCAGCGAGATCAACAACACCTGGAATAACGATTTACAGTATTCACCCGTAGCATCATTGGACAGGCCGATAGGTGCAAAGGCCAGAATGGCAATAATAGTCGCGCCTAACAACGGCATCATTGAGCGCTTCACCACATTGCTAATAGCGGTAAAGATGCTTTCGCCTCGCTGGCGACCAACGACGATCCCCTCCACCACCACAATGGCGTTATCCACCAACATACTTAGCGCGATAATCAGCGCCCCTAACGACACTCGCTGTAGCTCGATATTAAATAGCCACATAATGAGCAACGTACCCAGTACGTTAAGTGCCAACGAGATAGCAATTACTATACCGCTGCGCACCCCCATGAAAATCAGCAAAGTGACCACAACAATCAACAGTGCCAACAGGAAGTTAAGGATAAAACCGTTAACCGCCCCTTCAACTTCATGGGACTGATCATAGAACACGTTGATATGCATACCTAACGGGCGTTCACCGTCAAGCTGCGCCAGTCGGGCTTTAATCGCATTACCTACGTTTACCACGTTGACATTCGGGGCAAACGAAATCCCCAGTGCCAATGCAGGTTTACCGTTGGCACGATAAATATTGGTCGGTGAATGGCCAAAACCTTGAGAGACAGTGGCGATATCACGCAAATACACGCTTTTCGGGCTGCCAGGCTGACTTACCAGTAAATTCCCCAGTTCTTGTACACTTTGGAATTCACCGGTCGGATGCAAACGAATAGACTCACTGCCCACCTGCAACTGGCCCGCATCGGACACCACATTCTGGCGGCTCAGTAAATCGGATAACTGCTGTGGCGTGATACCTGCGGCGGTCATCTGGGCACGAGAAATCTCCACCTGAACCTCTTCAGGCAGAATACCCACAATACCAACTTTACCTACCCCGGGTACCAGTACCAGTTCACGTCGCAGTTGCTCGGCAAAATTACGTAAATCCTGGTTACTGTAACCATCACCCGTGAGTGAGAAGAAGAAGCCATAAACATCGCCAAAGTCGTCATTGACCATCGGCGCACTGGCTCCCGGTGGCAAACGCACACTGTTATCGTTGATTTTACGCCGCAGTTCATCCCAGATTTGCGGTAACTCATTCGCGCCATATTGTGCGCGAATATTGATGGTTATTTGTGATAAACCGGCACTGGAAATAGAGGTGACGTCGTCAACATAAGAGAGTTCCTGAATGGCATTCTCCAGTGGGAGTGTGACTTCCTCTTCTACCTGCTGTGCTGATGCACCATCATAACGGGTGACAACTACCGCCGTTTTGATGGTGAAGGCTGGGTCTTCCAGCCTGCCTATATTGAGATAGGCAATAATGCCACCAATACCCAGCAACAGAATCGTTAGCCAGATACGGGTATTATTATTGATAAAATTGTCAGTCAGCTTCATCAGAGACCCCGCTCACGGACCCAAGCCCGGACAACCTGATTTGGGCGAAGCTCACCGGTACCTGCGGAGACAATCTGCTCGCCATCAGCCAGACCAGAGGTAATTTGAATGCCGTTGGCGGTCAATTGAGCCACCTGAACTTTGCGCTCTTCAACATGCATCTGACCATCATCATTCTTGATAACCCAGACTCTTGCATCATTCAATTGGGCAGTATCTGGGTTAAACACGGCTTCCACTGGTACGATAATCGTCGGATGATCAGTGCCAGACAGATTGCCAGAGTTGATTCTTACCCGGCCACTGATACCTGAAAGCAGTGGCATATCAGCCGGGCGCTTCATCGTCAGTGTCACCTGGAAAGTCTGTGAAGCAGAGGTGGTTGAGGTGGTGTGTTCTTTATACTCAGCAATAAATTCGCGCCCCGGCATATGATTAAGTAATACCGTTGGTTTGTAGTTACGATTGCTGATGTCTAGTGCGGTAAACAGGCGCTCAGGCACACTAAACACCACATCTAACGTATCCAGTGCACTTAATGTGGCAACCGCCTGACCTGGGGCCATGACCTGATGGTTACGCGCATTCACATTGGCAATAATGCCATCAAATGGCGCGGTAATGGTGGCATCACTCAGCTCTTTACGCGCAATCTCCAAAGCAGCACGAGCCGATTCCATCTCAGCACGACGTACATCCAGCTCAGCACGAGATACCGCCCTTTGCCCTTGCAAGGTATTGAAACGGTTAAACTGATCGCGAGCCAGATTAAAGGTAGACTGACGATCCCTGACTCGTAGGTTCAAATCCGTATCATTCAGTCTGGCAATGACTTGGCCTTTTTTCACCTGCTCACCTTCACGCACCAGCAACTGTTGCAATTGCCCACTTCGTTTAAAGGAGAGCTGAGTTTCATCGCCAGCTTGTAATCGCGCTGGAAAATAGCGAGTGCCATTTTGCCCACTGTCTTCAACGGTAAATATTTTTACCGGGCGCACACTTTCTGCGACTTCAGGGGGAGTTCTGTCGCAAGCAGCGAGAAGAAACGTTAATAGCAGAGTGATTACTGTTTTTATCTTCACTATAAGATCTCGTTGAGTCAGATTTTAATAATTATTGCAGATTAATTATTCACACTTCTTTATCTGTTTTGGGCTTCACTTTTTTGTGACAGACGGCGCACCAGCGCTCTTATTAGTGTGATTAATAATCCCCCGGTAAACATCCCTAGAAAATAGATCAGCACAATTAGCACCGAAATGGGTAGTGTTATTTGCATGGAAAGTAAAGATAAGTTCACTAGCCCGCTGTTTTGAAATACAAAAAGCGTCATCAGGGCCACTATCAGCAAAAAGCACACTAAATACACGTATTTCACTTGATCACCCTTTTCATCTTAGTTCATCATTTTTCGGCTTTAAAAACGTAATGTCGTGCTTTCTTGCCAAATACAAATCTCTGGCTGCTAAAACAGAGATAGCCAATAGCGAAATAGCACTACTCTGCTACTCACTATCAGCTATTTTTTAAGAGCAACTGCGCTATACCCTATATAATTCGAGCCACAGGTAGGCAGCCAGCAAACGAATCCCGATGAGCTTACACAGTCAAGTGATTCGGGTAAGTGCGTGCCGCTAACACCCCTGTGGCTTCAAGGCCGAAGGGGATTAGTAGTCGACGGCATCCCGGATGATTGGACACGTCATACAGTGACCGCCCCCGCGTCCACGGCCTAATTCACTGCCGACTATCTCAATCACTTCGACCCCTTCTTTACGCAACTGGGTATTGGTTTTGGTATTACGGTCATAGGCCAGCACCACGCCTGGTGAAAGCGCAACCATGTTATTACCACTGTCCCATTGTTGACGTTCTGTATCGTAATCATTACCTTCGGTCTCAACCACACGCAGTTTTTTCAGGTTGAGCGCGCCAGCAACTGCTTCAACAAAGGTGCCTTTATCACGACTTAACTTAATGCCGGTCGGGCCATTATCAGGGCGCAGTGAGAAGGTTTGGATCTGATTAACAATCGCCGGATATAACGTCACTACATCACGGTCGCAGAAGGTGAACACGGTATCCAGATGCATAGCGGCACGCAATTTAGGCATGGCCGCAATCATGACGCGCTCCACCTGCCCTTCGCTATTTTTAAACAGCGATTGCGCCAACTGCGTGATTGCCTGATGCGAAGTTCGCTCACTCATGCCGATTAACACGGTTTTATTACCGATTGGCATCACATCACCGCCTTCCAGCGTCGCAGTGCCGTGGTGCTGCGTCGGGTCACCCCACCACACTTTCACATTGGCGTCACCAAAGTCCGGGTGGAATTTATAGATAGCCGTGGTGAGGATGGTTTCTTCATGACGCGCCGGCCAATACAGTGGATTTAGTGTCACACCGCCATAGATCCAGCAAGTGGTATCGCGGGTATACAGTGTATTGGGCAACGGTGGTAACAAGTATTCAGTAATGCCAACCGCTTCGCGGATCAGCTTCAACTCTTCTTTGTCACATTTACCGTCTTTATGCAGTTCGGTGGTGGACAAGCCGCCAATCAGCACTTCAGCCAGCACGCGCGGCTCCAGGCTTTCCAGATAGCTGCGGGTTTCTTGCAAAATGCCCAGTGACACTTCATTCGGCACAATTTGCTGATCCAAAATCCACTTTTTCGCCGCTGGAATGGCAACCGTTTCGGCCAGCAGATTATGCATCTCAACCACATCAACACCGCGTTCACGCATTTTGGTCATAAAATCAAAATGGTCGCGCTTGGCTCTCTCTACCCACAGGACATCATCAAATAATAATTCATCACAATTACTTGGCGTCAGGCGGTTATGGGCACGCCCTGGGGCGCACACCATTACTTTATGTAACTTGCCGACTTCAGAGTGAACACCAAACTTAGGTTTAGCGTGAGTTTTCTTAGCTTTATCTGACATAAGAACTCCAATAAATTATATGGTGATAATCCCGGTAGCAATGCTATAAATCGCAGCCACCGCAGCAACAATCAGAACAATAAACAGTATTCTTTCATAGGAATTAAAGGCTTTTTGATGCTGTTCACGTTTGGCAATCAGATACAAAATAGTGCCCGGTCCGTAAATAATGGCCGACAACAGCACGTATTTCAGGCCGCCGGCGTAAATCATCAGAGCAGAGTAGAAAGTCGCAATGATGGCAAAAATCAAATCTTTTCTATGACCACGGTTATTCGTTTCGTAAGTCTCACCGGTCCATGCCAATTTCAGGCCATAAGCCCCTACTAACAGATAAGGGATCAGCGTTAATGAACTGGTTAATTCCAGCGCCAGTTGAAAAGCATAATCAGTAAACAAAGTGAGAATTAAGAATATCTGTATAAAGATGTTGGTCAGCCAAACCGCTGCTGAAGGCACAGCATTGCTGTTTTCAGTCGCGAAGATTTTTGGCATGCTGTTACTCTTAGCCGCCGAAAACAGCACTTCCGCTGCCAGCAGTGACCATGATAAATAAGCACCCAACACGGAAATAATCAGACCCACACTGATAAATATTGCACCCCAGCGGCCGACTATCGCCTCTAACACCCCGGCCATTGATGGCTGGCGTAATGCCGCCAAATCAGGGCGCAGTAACACGCCGTAAGACAACATGGTGATCAATACCAGCAGGCACAGCACACCAATAAAGCCCAGAACGGTCGCGATACCAACATGGCTACGTTCTTTGGCATAACGTGAATAAACACTCGCACCTTCGATACCCAAGAATACAAATACTGTGACCAGCATGGTGCTACGTACCTGAGAGAATAGAGACTCAGGTTCAACTGACGTGGTGATTGCCGCCGCTGCATGACCAACATAGCCATAGTCATTCAGATGGGATAAATCAGCACCTTTAATCACATCTGGCGTACCCCAGAAGTTCAGCGCAAAAACATCACCTTTAAAGGCAAAAATCAGCACGATGACGAAAATGAAGATTGGAATTATTTTTGCGAAGGTGGCGATGGTATTAATTGCCGCAGCTTCTTTAACGCCGCGCAATATCAGGATATGGAATCCCCACAAGATAACGGAGGCAATTAACACCGCCGGAATAGTATTGCCATCACCAAATATAGGGAAGAATGCCCCTAACGTTGATTTGATCAGAACAAAATAAGAGACGTTACCAATACAGGTACCGGCCCAGAAACCTAATGCAGAAGCAAAACCAAGATAATCCCCAAAGCCCTCTTTTGCGTAAATGAATACACCAGAATCGAGATTAGGTTTACGCTGCGCTAATGTTTGAAAAACAAAAGCCAGCATTAGCATCCCACCCCCCGCTATACACCAGGCGATAAGTGCGCCAAACCCACCGGTTGCTCGTCCAAATGTTGCCGGCAATGAAAATATACCGGCCCCGATCATTGAACCGACCACCAAAGAGGTAAGGGCCGGTAAAGATAATTTATTCGTTGTTGAATTGGCCATGATGCTCTCAATGACATTGGATAAATTAAGTTAAATGTAAATTCTGCTTATCCTACAAACAGATTCACCCAGACCCACTTATCAATATAAATACATAGTTATCATAGCTTCCTTTAAAACTATTGCATAATGCCCGGAAAGTAGACCAAATCTTACAATATGTAAATTCTTGAAAAAATTATCACATACATCAGAATTTTGTAACAGTGTGCAAAATCATCATTTTGTATATTCATAAAATCATATTTCAGTTTAATTCACTGCAATCCACCCACTCTATTAGCATAGAAATCTGTTTTTTATTAGACGGATCATTTCAGA
>NZ_JAZGQA010000123.1:0-13958 GCF_048593855.1 Yersinia sp. 2542 StPb PI | reverse complement strand
GCGGCACACTGGCGTTACACGTGGTGCCCGGCACAATACGCCATGTTGAACTGACGCAGGGCAGTGACCGCCATGTCACGCTGTTCAGTGCTTTCCCCGCTCGCCCCGGTAACTTGTTGGATTTGCGTGATATCGAACAAGGACTGGAGAACCTGCAGCGCGTCCCCACCGTGCAAGCCAGTATGGAATTGATCCCCGGCTCCGCACCCGGTGAGACCGACATCGCCCTGAACTGGAAACAGAGCAAAATGTGGCGGCTGGCAGCCTCACTGGATGACTCCGGCACCCGTAGTACCGGCCGCTATCAAGGTGGCGCAACCCTGTTTCTGGATAACCCTTTATCCCTGAGTGACCTGTTTTATGTCTCGGCTGGCGGTTCAATAAAAAATCGCGGCGAGAAAGGCACCAATAACCTGACCGGCCATTACTCGCTGCCGTTCGGTTACTGGACCGCAGGTATTACCGCCAGCAGCTATGACTATCATCAGACGGTGGCGGGCCTGAATGGCGATTACAGCTATCGGGGTGAAAGTGAGAATGTAACACTGCAACTCAGCCGTCTGCTGCACCGCAACGCCAACCAGAAAACCACTTTTACCTACGATGTGCTGACCCGCTCGTCGAAAAACTACATTAATGATACCGAAGTGGAAGTGCAGCGCCGCCGCACCTCTGCCTGGCGTATTGGGCTGGAACATCGCCACTTTATTTCGCAGGCCACACTGGATGCCGGTATCAGCTATCAGCGCGGTACCCGCTGGTTTGGTGCGATGCCCGCGCAGGAAGAGTATGTCGGGGAAGCCACCGCCCTAAGTAAAATTCTGCGCTTGAATGCGCAACTGGATATTCCTTTTGTGGTTGCGACGCAAAAATTCCACTACAACCTGCAATACCAGCGTCAAAGCACCAACACACCCCTGACGCCACAGGATCAATTCTCCATCGGCGGCCGCTGGTCAGTGCGCGGGTTTGATGGCGAACGCACGCTGAATGCGGACCGTGGCTGGACAGTGCGCAATGATCTCGGCTGGTACACCCCGCTACCGGGGCATGAGCTGTATGTCGGTGTTGACTATGGCGAGGTCGGGGGACGCAGCGCCTCTTATCTGCTGGGCCAGCATTTGGCGGGCGGTGCCATCGGTATGCGCGGCAATATTCTGAATACCCGCTACGACCTGTTTGCTGGCAAGCCGCTGTCTAAACCCGACGGATTCAAAACCGACTCGGTGACGGTGGGCTTTAACCTGAACTGGCAATACTGATGCGCCCGATTAACGCTTTACTCTGGGATGAGTTATGAATAAGAACCTGTACCGTATCGTATTTAACAAGGCGCGTGGCTTATTAATGGTGGTAGCCGATATCGCCGCCTCCGGTCGGGCCGCCTCGTCGCCCTCATCAGGTCTTGGGCATACTCAACGCCGCCGTATCAGTGCCTTATCGTCGCTGAGTTTTAGTCTGTTACTGGCCTTGGGCTGCGTCTCGTTATCCGCGCAAGCCAATATTGTCGCCGATGCCAGTGCGCCGGGTAACCAACAGCCGACCATTATCAGCAGCGCCAACGGTACGCCACAGGTCAATATCCAGACACCCAGTAGCGGTGGGGTTTCGCGTAACGTTTACAGCCAGTTCGATGTCGATAATCGTGGCGTGATCCTCAATAACGGCCAGGGTGTCAACCAGACCCAACTCGGCGGTTTTGTCAGCGGTAACCCCTCGCTGGCGCGCGGTGAGGCCAGTATTATCCTCAATGAAGTCAACAGCCGCGACCCCAGCAGACTCAACGGTTATATCGAGGTCGCTGGCCGCAAAGCGCAGGTGGTTATCGCCAACCCGGCGGGCATTACCTGCGAAGGCTGCGGTTTTATTAATGCCAACCGCGCAACCTTAACCACCGGTCAGGCACAACTCAATAACGGCCAGCTCACTGGCTACGATGTGGATCGGGGTGAGATTGTTATTCAGGGCAAAGGTCTGGACAGCAGCCGTCAGGACCATACCGACCTGATCGCCCGTTCGGTTAAAGTCAATGCCGGTCTCTGGGCCAATGACCTGAAAGTCACTGCTGGGCGCAATCAGGTTGACGCCGCGCACCAAAATATCACCACTAAAGCCGACGATGGCAACGCCCGCCCTACCGTGGCGGTGGATGTCGCCAATTTGGGTGGCATGTACGCCGGTAAAATCCGCCTGATCGGGACTGAAACCGGTGTCGGGGTGCGCAATGCCGGTGAAATAGGCGCGTCAGCCGGCGATATCACTATCACGGCGGATGGCATGCTGGTAAACAACGGCCAGATCAACAGTGCTCAACATCTGGCGGTGAATACCGCCGCCGGTATAGCGAACGCAGGTGTGCTCTATGCGCAGGGCAATACCCAGCTCACCACTGCAGGCAAGTTGAATAACACCGGCACTGTCGCGGCGGCAGGTGATACCTCGCTGCGCGCGGCAGAAGTCAATAGTAGCCGCAACTCGGTACTGGGTGCCGGTGTCAAGTCCGACAACAGCGCGATCACCAGTGGCACCTTGCGTATTGATGCCAGCGGGATGTTAACCGCCCAAGGCAAAAATATTAGCGGCACGGCGCAAGTACTTAACGCGCACAGTATCGATCTGGCTGGCAGCCAAACACAGAGCCGTGATATCACATTGACCTCACAAGGCGGGCCAATTGATCTCAGCGGAGCCAGGTTATCCGCCAGCCAGCATCTGTCTGCCTCAACCGCCGCGCTGTTACGTACCGACAGCGCCAGACTGATTGCGGAGAGGGTCACGCTTAGCGCCCAATCGCTCTCCAATGTTGGCGGCGTGATAGCACAAACGGGGACCACAGATTTCAATCTGAATCTGCCGGGTAATATTGATAACCGTGATGGCAAGATCCTCTCTGGTGGCAAACTCGCGTTACACGCCGAAATGCTGAACAGCAATGCTAACAGCTTGCTCGGTGCCGGAGTACAGAGCGATGGCAAGCTGGCTCAGAGTGGAGAACTGAATGTCGCCACGCGTCAGGCATTGATTGCCCAAGGGCAAAATGTGGCTGCGGGTGCCATGACGTTATCTGGCAGCCGTGTTGACCTTACCGGTAGCCAAACTCAGGCTGGCAATATCACTATAACGGCCCGCGACGGCGATATTTCTACGCAAGACGCGACGGTACTCACCCCCGGAACCCTTGCGATCACCGCCGCAGCAAACCCGAAACAAACCCTGAATAACAGTGGCGGTAAATTGCATGCTGATAATATTCAGCTCAATCTCGCCAAATTGGATAGCAGCAAAGGGGAAATTGCAGCAGCGACCGACCTGTGGATACGCCTGCAAAGTGATTTCACTCATCAGGCTGGCGCACGTTTAACGGCGGGGCGTGATCTGGTCTTTAGCACCAGTGGCGCACTGACTAATCAGTATAAACTGGAAGCCGGGCGGGATATGCAGCTCACGGCGCTCAGTATCAGCAACACCAATGCTGATAACAGCAGCGCACTACTGGCAGGTCGGGATTTGTCATTTAACACCGATAGCCTGTTTAACAGCGGAACTCTGTATGCCACCGGTGTCGGGCAATTTACGGTTAACGGCAATGCCGAAAATCGGGGCGAGATCTACACCGAACAGCAATTGACTTTAGCCTCTGCGGGCAATCTGGCTAACAGCGGTGTGATACAAACGCGCGGTGATATGCGGTTATCGACGCAGGGCGACCTCAATAACAGTGGCACCCTGTACAGTGGCGGTGACCAGATGCAGGTGTTAACCACCGGTAATCTAACCAATCAGGGCAAGCTGTACGCCGCCAATGGCAACGTCCACCTGCGGGCAGAAGGTTATCTGGATAACAGCGGCAGCCTGTATAGCGCAGGCAACAGCGAACTCATTACGCACGGCGACGTGGTTAACAGCGGCTCGATTTATACTCAGGGTGCACTACAGTGGCAGGCTGATGGGCGCGTAGGCAATAGTGGTTCAATCGCCGCATTTGGCGATCTCCAACTGCGCGCTAATGACTTATTTAGCACCCATCAATCCCTGATAGGGGCGGGATTGCAATCTGACGGCAACCGCGCCAGCAGCGGTGATTTGACGGTCAGCACAGAGCACACCTTGATAGCGCAAGGGCAAAACATGGCCGCCGGTGCATTGGCGCTATCGGGGAGCCAACTTGATCTCACTGGCAGCCAGACTCAGGCCAACGCCATCAACTTTGTGGCTAAATCTGGCGATATCACCTTAACGGAGGCCGTGGTAAAAGCGGCCACGCAACTGTCGGCCAACACCACCGCCCTGCTGCGTACCGATAAGGCCAACCTGATGGCGGAGAGGGTCACACTTAGCGCCCAATCGCTCTCCAATCTCGGCGGTGTCATCGCACAAACCGGCATCACTGATTTCAATCTCAATCTGGCCGGTTATCTGGATAACCGCGCGGGCACCCTGCTATCCAAAGGTAACGTGACGGTGCAGGCACAGCGCCTTGATAGCAACAGCACCAGCCTGTTGGGTGCTGGGATACAGAATGATGGCCGCCTGACTGATGCGGGCAACCTGGCGGTAACCACCCGTCAGGATTTGATCGCACAAGGTCAAACCCTCGCGGCGGGAGCCATGACGTTAACCGGCAGTCGGGTGAATCTTGCCGACAGCCACACGCAAGCCCGCGAGATGAATATTATCGCCAACAGTGGTGATGTCAGCACACAACGCGCCAACATTATCTCCCTTGGCTCGCTGACCATTACTGCGGGCGCAAATGCAGCTCAAACACTCAATAACCAGGGCGGCGCACTGGCGGCGAATAATATCTCGTTGAATCTTGGTCAGTTTGATGGCGGCGCAGGTAAAGTCAGTGCCAGTCAGGATCTGACCCTTGGTTTACTGAGTGATTTCAATAATCTGGCAGGTTCCACCCTCCAGGCTGGACGAGATTTAACCTTTACCACTCAGGGTGCCTTAACCAATGGTGGGCAGTTGTTGGCAGGTCGAAAACTCAGTACCGACTCCACCACCTTATTCAACAGTGGCAGCATTATTGCGGCTGAAGCCACACTTAAAGCGCGAGATCGCATCACCAACTCCGGCCCTAACGCCCTGATCGGCGCCACCGATGAAAACGGCACCCTAGCCTTGCTGGCACCGGTGATTGAAAACAGTGATACCGTCACCCATACCGACAGTGCCCCGACCACCACCTTTTTAGGGATGGGCAAGGTCATTCTGGCGGGCGGGCAAGATAATAGCGGAAATTACCAGACGGCGGCTCAGATCCTCAACATTTCTGGTTTGATTGAATCAGGCAAAGATCTGCTGGTTTACGCCAGCAAGCTGACCAATAGCCGTCATATCTTAACCGCCAATAGCAATTTCGTGGCAGCGGGTACAGTGAGTGGGACGGCCTACTGGACAACAGCAAACCCCGATATCCCCGGCGGGCGCTATGCTGAGCCACCTCATGGCGGCTCGATGAACAGCGATTATATTGGTACAAACTATACCTCGACTACCGCCAAAAACGGCATCGATAAGATAAGCCCTGAAGCACAACTGTTAGCGGGCGGTAACTTAGCGCCTCATGTCGGCACACTGGAAAACTTCTGGAGTAAAGTGAGTGCGCAAGGCGAGATTGATCTTTCGGGTGTCACCCTGAACCAGGATGGTTGGGGGAATGCACAACGGCTGATCGAAAGAACCACCTCCAGCGGTGAGTGGCGCTACCGCACCTACAAAGGCAATTTGTGGGGTACCGGTTGGGGGCCGGAGGTCAAAGAACACACCACCCACCAATACGCCTCCAGTCTTACGGCGAAAACCATTAGTGGCAGTGGGACGACGATTAACAATGGGGCAAACTCCGGCGCAATCTCTCTACCGAGTGATCGTGACAATATCGGCAAGAATATTGCTGTTGAGTTTAACGGTATTTCGCTGACACTTCCCAGCGGTGGGTTGTATCAACTCAGTACAGACAAAGGTCACTACGCGCCAGCCCCGGAAGGTGACCTCTCGCTTGGCAGTATCAATAACCCGTCTGCCAACCTGGATCGAATCGGCCTCACCGCCCCTGATCGTGCAGTAAGTGGCGGCTATCTGATAGAAACCAACCCGGCTTTTGCCAATCTGAATCACTGGAAAGGGTCGGATTACTATCTCCAGCAGTTAAATAGCGATCCTGCTTTCATCCATAAACGGCTGGGGGATAATGCCTATGAGCAGCGTCTGGTGCGCGATCAGGTGCTGGCCTTAACTGGCCAAACGGTCGCCAGTGATTACCGCAGCGCTCAAGAGCAGTTCGAGCAGCTCTTTGCGGCGGGACTCGAATACAGTAAGGCATTTAATATTGCTCTTGGTAGCCACCTCAGTGCGGAACAGATGGCGGCATTGACCCGCAATATCGTGTTGATGGAAAGCCGCGAAGTCGCCGGGCAAACCGTGCTGGTACCGGTGGTGTATCTGGCGGGGGTGAAACCAGGCGACTTGCGTGCCAACGGGGCATTGATTGCCGCGAATAATATCGAACTCACCGATATGCAGGGTTTCACCAATCAGGGGGCGATTAAAGCCAGCAATGATCTGCACATTGACATGGCAAAAGATATCACCCTGACCAGCAATGGCGGCTTACTTCAGGCCGGTGGCAACATGCTGCTCAGTACGCTCAACAGCGATATTGACCTGACCGGCGCGCGGTTAAATGCCACTAACCTGCAACTGGATAGCGGGCGCGATGTGATCCTGCGCACGGACAGTGAGCAACTCAATAGCAGCAATGGCGCAGTGCTGCGCAATCAAACCCTACTGGGGCCGCTGGCGAGCATTAATGTCAGTAATAACGCCGCTATCAATACCGGTCGTGATTTTATCCTGCAAGGCGCTGGCCTGACGGTTGGCAAGGATCTTCAGGTCAATACCGGCGGCGACTGGATCCTCAATACCGTGCAAAGCAGCGACCAGATAAGTGCGAATTATGGTTATGGCAGTTCGGCCAGTGAGCATATCCGCCATCTGGGCAGCGAGGTCAATGTTGGCGGTGCGCTGACCGCTAAAGTAGACAACCTGACTGCGGTGGGGGCTAACATTAACGCCGGCACGGTGGATGTGCAGGCACAAAACATTAACCTGAGTGCGGCGACCGACAGCCTGCACGTCAGCGGTGAATCCTCGAGCAAGCGCCATACCAGTTCAGTGGATCTCTACGATGAAACGCTGCTCGGCAGCCAGTTGAACGCCAAGGGCGATATCAATTTACAGGCAGCAAAAGACATCACCCTCAGTGCCAGCACGGTACAAACCGACGGTGCGCTGAAGCTGGCTGCGGGCGGCGATGTCACGCTCACCACCCAGACCGAACAGCATGATCAACAGCGCAATCATACCGGTAAGAGTAAAGGGCTGGCATCGACGACCACCACTCGTACCGAAGACAGTATTAGCCAGACACTGGCGGTCGGCTCCATGCTGTCAGCAGGTTCTATCGATGTCAGCGGCAACAATATCGCGGTCACCGGCAGCAATGTGGTGGCCGATAACGATATTAACCTGCGGGCTAAAGAGAACATCACCGTCGGCACAGCACAACAGAGCGAGAGCGAATCTCACCTGTATGAGCAGAAAAAATCCGGCCTGATGACCACTGGCGGCATTGGTGTCACGGTGGGTAGCAACAGCCAAAAAACCACCGACAAAACGCAGACTCTGAGCAACGTGGGTAGCACGATTGGCAGTCTGGGCGGCAATGTCACTCTTGATGCGGGAAATCAGTTAACTATTCATGGCAGCGAAGTGATCGCCAATAAAGACATCAGCCTGCAAGGGTCAGATGTCGCGATAACTGCGGCGGAAAACAACCTGTCCCAACAACATACCACCGAGAGCAAACAGAGTGGCATCACCCTCGCCCTGTCAGGTGCGGTAGGCAGTGCCATCAACAGCGCCGTCACTACCGCCCAGGATGCCAAAAAAGAGACCAATGGCCGCCTCCAGGCATTGCAGACCACCAAAGCAGTCCTTCAGGGCGTTCAGGCAGCACAAGGCGCGGTGTTGGCCAATGAAACCGGCGACCCCAATGCGGTGGGGGTAAGCATTTCACTGGGCAGCCAAAAAAGTAAATCAGAAAGCCGCCTTGAGCAGACTACCGCCAGCGGCAGTAACATGGCTGCCGGGAATAATCTGTCCATCACCGCCACCGGGAACCACGGGGCCGGGGATATTCGCGTACAGGGCAGCGAATTGCAGGCAGGGAAAAACCTCAGTCTGGATGCCAAAAATGATATTGCGCTGAACAGCGCTGAAAACAGTGAAAGCCTGCGTGGCAGCAATAAAAGTTCGGGCGGCAATATTGGGGTGGGCATCGGCGCAGGGAAAGGCGCCGGTATTAGTATCTTTGCGGGCGTGAACGCCAGTAAAGGCAAAGAACAGGGCGACAGCCTGACCCATACTGAAAGCCAGTTGAAAGCGGGCAATACGGTAAGTATCAGCAGTGGCCGTGATACCACGCTGCAAGGCGCGCAGGTCAGCGGCGAAACGGTAAAAGTAGATGTGGGCCGTGATTTAACCCTGCAAAGTGAGCAAGACCGCAACAACTACGACAGCAAACAGAGCAGCGTGAGTGCCAGTGGCAGCTTCACCTTTGGCACCATGACCGGCAGCGGGAGTGTCAGTGCCAGTAAGTCTAAAATTGACTCAGACTACACATCAGTACAGGAACAGACCGGGTTCTTTGCTGGCAAAGGTGGTTTTGATATCACCGTCGGCGAACACACTCAGCTCAACGGTGCGGTGATTGGCTCGACTGCCACTGCCGATAAAAACACGTTGGCTACTGGCACGCTCGGCTTCTCGGATCTCGATAATCAGGCCAGTTTTAACACCTCGACCAGTAGCATGGGCCTGAGCAGTGGCGGCTTTACCGGCAGCAAGGACTTTATCAGCAACATGGGCGGGGGCATTCCCATCGCGGGCGGTAATAATGGTGATGCCAGTTCCACTACCCATGCGGCAGTATCCGATGGCACTATCACCATTCGCGATACCGATAAACAACAACAAAATGTCACTGACCTGAGCCGCGATGCTGAACACGCCAACAATGCACTTTCGCCTATCTTTGATAAAGAGAAAGAGCAAAATCGCCTGCGTGAAGCGCAGTTGATTGGTGATATTGGTAGTCAGGCGATAGACATTGCGGCAACGCAAGGTAAGATCCTGGCGACAAACGCCGGTAAAGCGGAGCTGGAAGCGAAAGGCATCAAGGCACCAGGCCAGGACGCGACACCGGAAGAGCGAGCGGTGTATGACAAGCTGCTAACCAGCACTTCCGCCTATAAAACCACACAAGCCCAATACGGCACTGGCAGCGCATTGCAGCAAGGCATCCAAGCTGCTACGGCGGCGGTGCAAGGCTTGGCGGGTGGGAATATGGCGCAGGCGCTGAGTGGTGGTGCAGCGCCGTATCTGGCGGAAATCATAAAACAGTACGCGCCGGATGAAGCCAGCCGAGTCATGGCTCATGCGGTTCTGGGCGCAGTGGTGGCGCAGGCCAGTGGCAACAGTGGTCTGGCGGGAGCTGCGGGTGCGGCTACCTCGGCGCTGATCGGGGAAAGCATCAAGAAATCACTGTACGGTGATATTCCGGTCAGCCAACTGAGCGAAGAGCAGAAGCAAACGCTGGTTGCACTGGGTAGCTTGGCGGCGGGTCTGGCTGGCGGCTTGGCCAGTGGTGATACTGCTGGCGCGGTATCCGGTGCGCAGGCAGGTAAGAACGAACTCAGCAACAATATGACCAGTCTTGGCCTCATATCGCAGATGATGGCGCAGGAAACGCTGAGCGCCGCCGCGATGGCGGAGGCGGGCAAAGGCGGAGCTAACGAGCAAGCCGCGCTGGCGCTGACCAAGAAAGTGAAGGAAGGTTTGGACGCGGTGTGTCTGGCGAATGATGTTTGTGTGCTGATGGCGGTAGTGGCTGCGCAGAGCCAGCAACATGCTGACGGTGCTGGAAGTAAAACCGAAACTGTACCAGTGAATGACGATCTCACCGGCGGTAAACTGGTTAACCCTGCTCAGGGTGGGAATAAAGGCACCTCATTGGTAACGCCGGATCAGTCAGGTGAGCAAGGCGCTAGCAACACTGGGAATACCAGTGGTGCACCGAATACAGGGGGAAATACTACTGCAACGCCGATCCCTGAAGGGCCGAATAAGGATGATTTGGCATATACATCAGAAGATAGCCGCCCTGCTAACTTATCTCCAGAGGGGGCTGGTAGAGCAGGTGCATTTAATGAAGCTAAAAGGCAATCAGGAGTCCCTGTAAGCCAGTCACCAGATAGGGTTTTACCTAATGTAGATAAACGTGGTAATCCTCAGCCTGGTCATATATATGAGTTTGATGTTCCTAAACCTGGCGGTGGCACTCAGACTATACAAATTAGGAATGATGCCGCTGGGCATTTCTTCGGTGAACAAGATACCCAGAATAGAGGATCTCATTTCAATGATGCACAAGGTAATCACTATGACTATTGATACTATTGTCCGATATGCTGAGAACATAAGTAATCAAAATGAAATAGCCAATTTTCACGTATTAGATATACCTAGGCGAAATATTGCGGCTGTAAGCTGGGAACGACCAAATGTAAGTCGGGAAGATGGGGCGATCCATCTTTTAAACGAAATGGTGAAAAAATTAAGTCGTAACAGTACAGATGTAACTATTTATATGCATATACAGTTATCAAGTTTTCAACCCGATTCGGCTATTGTTCGATACAAAAAAACTTGGGGATTGCTAAAGTCAAGAGGTTATGACGTGGATTTCTTGTTAAACAAGGAGGATTTTATAGCTTGTACTCCTAACGGTTTAATACTCTCTGGTGTATGTCATTGTCCATTGAATTCAATCGGTTACTTAAAGGATATACTAAACGCTGAAAAGAAAATATTTTTTGCTTTCACTCTTTCAAATATATCAAAAGATGATGAAAAAAATATGACTTCCGAAACTGAATGGATGGATTTCTTTTGGTCAACTAATGGGGTCATTTTTATGATATTAGGATCATTTGATGAGGCTAACTGTGAAGTGGTCGCCTTGGGAAAGCAGCAGGATATTGCTATATTAAAACAATGTTGAGAATAACGCGCTGAGTGGTCTGGAAGGGTTCGGCAAGGGCATGGCTGATTATACTCAATCTGTTGCCTCTTACGCGCAGTATGCTCAGGACAAGAACCTGCCACCAGAGCAAATACAGGCCGATCTGGCTCGGATGGTAAAAGGTGATTTGCCGGAAGGGGCTGATATTGTCAAAGCCATTCTGAGCAACAACCCTGGTTCTGATACCATCATGGCGTTGCTGACCGCGGAAGAAGCGAAAGACTATGCGTTAGCATTGTTGACGTCGATCCCCGCAGAAAAAGCATTGGCTTTGGTTGGCAAGGCTACGAATGTCATCACGAATAAGATGCTGATCAGCGCAGCGGAGAAGATCTCGACAGCGAAAATTGGGAAACAATTTACAGCGCCGAGAGATCTGAATGAGCAGGTATTGTGGAATCAAATTGAAAAAGCCCCATCAAGTGCTGAGGGATCCCCAGTAATGGGCGGGTAAAAAAGACAGGCATAGAGTTTTGTGATCTACTGATTGTGCAACCAATTCAATGAGATCACCTCTATGCCTGCTCGCCAAGTATGTCAGAATTTCTTCCATGATGCTTTAGCTCCGTTTCACAAATACCGACAAAATGCTTTGCTGGATGCCACCATTGCGTTAATCAATGGCGCATCACTGACTCTGACCAGTATCGGCCGTTATTTACCCGGCTCGGCTCAGGTCAAAAATAAAATAAAACGTGTTGATCGCTTGCTGGGTAATGATTCTCTCCATCGGGATATTCCTCTGATTTTTAAAAGTATTATCTCAATGCTAACGAATCAGTTATCCCTGTGCGTTATTGCCGTTGACTGGAGCGGCTACCCTGGCAGCAGGGTTGGCGGGTGGCTTAGCGGGCGACAGCAGTAATAGCGCAGTGGCTGGAGCGCAGGCTGGGAAAAATGCGGTTGAGAATAATACATTATCCTCTAAAGATGAGAAGCTGCGTCAGGATGCGAAGTGGTCACTGCCTTATCTGGAAGGTGATAAGAAGGTACAGGCTGAAAAACTGGTCACTGACCTTGACGCGAAAGATAAAGCATTCGATGCAGCCATAGACGCAGCATGTAAGCATCTGTCATCAGCTCAGTGCAGGGGAATGCGGCAAGAACTGGCCGCGATGGGCAAAAGCTATGATTAACAAATGGATGGTCAGTACATCGGCACCATGGCCAGCGTTTACAAAGAGGGAGCCGATAAAGTTGATGGCCTGCTGTGGCAGTATGCGACAGCAGATGCTCAGGCCCAGAAAGCTAAAGATATCCAGACCATAGCGAAGAACTGGGGCGTCAGTGTAGAGACGGCTTCGGCACTGTATACTGGCATAGCGATAACGCACACCACGGCGGCGATTGGTGGTGCAGTGTATGGGATGAAGGGGTTAGATGTTCCTGCGACAAATAAACCAAGTACGTTGGTACAAGAAACGGTGACAGCAAAAGGGGCGACGGCAGGCTCGGGTTCTGTAAGTAAAGTGTCAATTAACCAAGGCCAACAGAATAAACATATACCAGGTACGAATGAATACAAAATAGCTTCTGATGCGGGTTTAAATAAAAGTACTATCACAGCGTCTTCGGAAGTGTTGTTACAGAAAGTCGGGAGTGGTCAACAGGTTGGGAATGTTGCCATCGGAATTCCAGGTTCAAAAGAGAGAATTAATTACGGTCAAGTGATCGGGAATTATATCGACCCACAAACTGGGATCTCTATGCCGACAACCAAAGGTATTGTTCACTATGGTAAGAATGGTGTTCATATTTTTCCAGCAAGACCATGAAAAGTATAAGTAAGGAGCTATTTTTAATGATTGGTGCTGATTTATCTAACTATTTAAAGCTATCCCTACAAAGGGCGTTACTTGGTAATGTAACCCCTAATATTAGATGTGTAGCTGTTATTTTAGACGCCAAGAATATCCAGCTATCTTTTTATTATGATGGGGAATTTACTGATTGTGATGAAGAATTAGCATCAGAAGTTGAGACGGAAATCATTGCTGATTTTGATGACGACTTTATTATTAGTACTCATCTGGAACGACTTGACTATCCTAAGCCAATCAAAATCAACAATGGTTATTGTGTCTATTTAAGAAAAGAATAATGTTGTAAGATCCCGGCCTCGGAGCCGGGATCTTACTTTTAAATTTCAGCCCTGATAACCAGACACCCATTCTCAGCCTTAACACTCACCGGCTGACCGGTACTAAATCCCAACGGTTCTGTCGCATTAAGTCGTCGTCAGGTAATATGATGTTTTTTTCGACGACATAAACGCTCAATAGGTCGTCGGTGGTGAATGGATGAAACCTACATCAAAATCAAAGGTCAGTGGAAATATCTCTACCGCGCGGTGGATACTTCAGGCCAGACTATCGACTTCCTGCTGGCCGCCAAACGTAATGAAGCAGCTGCATTACACTTCTTTCGCAAAGCCATTCGACACCACGATGAACCTAAGACAGTGACCCTTGATAAAAGTGGCGCCAACAACTGTTACATCTTTAGCAAGGTGCGGCTAAATCTGACAGTCAACTAAGAGCGAGTAGCAGATCACAGACAATATGCATGACTATTTACAGAGGTATAGCCGTTGCTTATTTTTTATCTCTATATTGATTTTTCACTTTAACTCAACAGGGGTGAGATCATCATACTTATTGTTCTTTATCTTGCAAATTATTGCGCGGCTAAGGTCAGGTCCACCTTGGCTAAAGACATATCCAACAACTAAGTTATTTTTTGAGTTGCGATTATCATTTTCAATAACAGTCCACTCTCTAATATAAGGGTAACCATTATCTGTGGC